>DATGJU010000038.1:0-10489 GCA_035295045.1 Chthonomonadaceae bacterium | reverse complement strand
GCGGGCGCGAAGCTGCAGCCCGCCGTTTCACCGCCCGTCCTAGGTTGCACACTTCTGTTGTCCGTCCTCTCGCCGGTCAGGGGTTCTTGCGCCGGTCCCACATGCTCCAGGCGAGCGTACCGCTCCCGGCGCACTCCGGGTCACCGCCTGAGAAGGTCTGGGTGTACTTGAGCTGCTTGCCGTGGCCGTCCCCAAAAACGAGGCTTGCGCGCTCCTGATGCGGCAGCTCAAATGTCGGCGGATTGGAGTCGAACCATCGCGATTTTCGCGGGTACTGGAAGCCGAGCTGCGTACACCAGTCTGTCTCGAGGTTCGCGTGAACGCTGAACGGATTGTCGAGGTTGCTTCCGTTTTCCCAGCGCTCGTAAAACACGATCATGCTCGCTGGCGCGCTGACCTCGGCCTGTGCGGCGCCCCAGCTCGGAGCAGCGATTCCGCCTGGCGCCGCGCACCCGTTGGCGTCGGCTAGCGATTGCGGGCCGGCGGTCATGATGTAACTCCGCTTCCGAGTATCCGTAGCCGTGCCGCTCGTAGTACCGTCCGACGGGCACGCAAGGATCTGTTCATTCTTCATGTAGGGCTGGATCAGCTTGTTCCATTGCCAGCCATCCTGGGTCGCGCCACCGTTACAGGGCTGAGTCACGAATCGGGTTGGGCAATAGCGCTCGTCGTAGTCCTGCAGGTACATCATCATCGAGAGACCGATCTGCTTGGCGTTGCTAAGGCATGAGGTTGCGGTAGCCTTTTCGCGAGCCTGGGCGAAGACCGGAAATAGGATGGCCGCGAGAATCGCTATAATCGCTATCACGACGAGTAGCTCGATCAGCGTGAATCCCGGGTGTTTCTTCATCGAGGTTGCTCCCTGGGCGAAGTCGCAGTAATCGCGAGCCGACCGTTGACCAGCCGGCATCGCGTAAATCGATCCGGCTGTGCGTCAGTTGAGAGTCGTCGCGTCGCCGAAGTTGCCTTCGCCGCGGTAGTTCAGCCCGACGCGGGCGGGCACGCGGTTTTGCGGGTTTTTCGCGTCGACGGCGTAGTGCAGCCACTTCACGTGGTTATCCACGAATCCGTAATTTGCGCCATCCGAATGGAGGTCCGGCTTGATCCTTGCTGGGAAAGTGGGACTAGGATCGCTTCCGTTCCATCCTTTGGAGAGATTGGTCGGGTCGCTAATGAATCGCCCCGTAACCGTGCAGTTGGGGCTGCCGACGGCGGAGTTAAGGAAGAACGCAAGTGCCTGGTCGTACGGTGGGGCCAGGAATCCCTTGGGAGATGTCACGTTGCCGTCGATGCCGAAGGCGTCGAAAAATACCGGAGTCTGTGCTGGGGAGTAGACGCCCGCAACCTTGCGCGGCGCGCTGCAATTGTATGAGTCCTGCCGCGCAAGATTCGCATTGTACGTATACGCAATGTGGTTTTGATTGTCCGGGCAGGAGTAGATCTGAACGGATTTGGAGTATGGCTGAAGCACGAGCGTCCAGGGAATTGCGACGCCGGCGGAACACCCTGCGTTGTTACCGTTGACATCCGGCGCCGAATAGGGAACGAACTTCTCGTCGTAGTCTTGGATGTACATGTGCCACGACAAGAGGATCTGCTTCTCGTTGCTGACGCAAGTCGCAGCGCGAGCCTTTTCGCGGGCCTGCGCGAATACGGGAAATAGAATTGCCGCGAGAATTGCAATAATTGCAATCACGACGAGCAGTTCGATGAGTGTGAAGCCGCTTCGTTTCACGTGTATTCCCCCTTTCAGATTTCACGAGCAGCCACGCCCGCGACGCAGAAATAATAGCGACCATGGGTGTATTTGTCAAGCCGTATGGATACTCCTTTCACGGAATCCGGCCTAATTGCCGCGCCCCGCTTGCGAGCATTATTGTTACGGTTCTGCCTCCGCGAGCTCCTCCGCTTCGACGATCTGCGCGTACGATCCGTCCCGGGGCGCCAGGCGCTCGACCAGCGGCGCGAGGCGCATCACCAGCGCAGAGTTCGGGACCAGCAGGTCGCAGCCGGCTTCGCGAGCGGCTTCGCGCACGTCCGGGATCAGCTTGTGCGACAGGAAACCGAGCACCGGACCCGGCTGGTCCTGCTCCTTCAGCTTCGAGACGGTCTCCAGCGGCCGCAGTCCTTCGCGACCGAAGTTCAGAATCGTGAGCGCCGGCCGATAATCCGCCGCCATCTCGACCGCCTGGTCCGGGTCGCTCACTACGTCCACATCGTAGCCAAGCTTCAGCAGCGTGGACTCGACGCGCGTCGAAAAAAGGAGATCCTCGTCGATTACGAGGACGCGGAGCCTGGGAGTCGGGGCCGTTGTCATAGCGAGACCTCTCATCGTTCGAACGGTGGCCGCATAGATGAATCGTGCCTCCTTCTACGGAAGGAGGCACGATTCGTTGCCGGACGGAGGCTCGCAGAATCACGCGATAAGATCGCGGACCGGCACGCCTTTCTCTGTGATGGAGATCGGCCGGCCGACCGGAGTCTGGAATGTCTTGGACGGGCTCATTCCGAGCAGCGTGGCGATCGTCGCGAATAGGTCGGGCACTACCACCTGGCGGTCCACCACGCGGGCGCCGTCACCGTCGGTCTGCCCGTACGCCTGGCCGCCGCGCACCCCGCCGCCCGCGAGCACGGCGCTCCAGGCGTTCGGGTAGTGGTCGCGGCCGTCGTTGCCGTTGATCTTGGGCGTCCTGCCGAACTCGCCCATCCAGATAATCAAGGTGCTGTCCAGCAGGTTTCGCTGCTGCAGGTCCTTGACGAGCGATGCCATCGCGGGATCGAACGTCGCCGCCTGCTTGCCAACCCGATCGAAATTGTTCTGGTGCGTGTCCCAGCCGTCCAGCACGACCTCGACGAACTTGACGCCTGACTCTACGAGCCGCCGCGCGATCAAGCAACCCTTACCGAAGTTCGTGTCGCCGTAGGCGGTCTTGATGGCGTCCGGCTCGCCCGTGACGTCGAACGCCTTCAGCCGCTCCGAGCGCATCATCCGGACGGCCTTCGCGTAGACGGCCTGCCGGCCCTTCACCTTGATGTCGCCTGTCTGCGCGGCGAAATCGCTGTCGAGCATAATCAGCGCCTGCTGGCGCGCGTCGAAGCGGGAATCATTCACATTCGCGGCGTAGGCCACGTTCTGGGGCATCTGGCCCGGCTGGTTCAGCACGAATGGGCCGTACTGCACGCCGAGGAAGCCGGCGCTCATCGAGGGGCCGCTGATGCTCACGAAGTTGGGCAGGTCGAACTTCGGATCTCCCAACTCTTCGGACACCCATCCACCGAGCGACGGATGCGTGATCGTCGGGTTCGGCGCATAGCCTGTGTGCATCAGGTACTGGGCCCGCTGATGGTTGCCCTCCTTGCTCGACATGCCGCGCACGATCGCCAGGCGGTCCGCCACGTCCGCGAGCTGCGGCATGGTGGCCGAGATCTCCACGCCGGGCACCCTCGTCTTGATGGACCGGGTCGGGCCGCCCGTGGCCGCGCCCGGCTTCGGGTCCCAGGTTTCGAGGTGGCTCGGGCCGCCGTTCATCCAGAGCAGAATGCACGATTTCGCCTTCGGCGCGGGCGCCCCGGCTGCCGCGGCGGCGCGCGGATCCAGCCACTGCGCGAAGAACATGCTCAGCAGCCCGCCCATTCCGACCTGCATCAGGCCGCGCCGGCTGACACCGGACGAGAAGAGGTCCACGGGGCCGGGGCACGACCCGCCATTGTCACGCCGCATCCGCTCCTCTTCCGCGTCGACGAGCGCCTCGACCTCCTCACCCAATTTGCTTCGTACATCCATGACTCTCATCCCTCCGGATCGGCCGGCGCCAATCGCAAAACCAGCTACCAGCTACCATTAATGGTTGAACATGAACTCCGATGAGTTCAGCAGCGCCCAGAAGAGGTCTTCGTATGCCTGCTGGCGCGGCGTCGCGCTGCCGCTGAACCCGCCACGCCCGGCGCCCAGCCGGTTGAGCGCGTCGCCGCCCCCGCCCTGCCGCGCGCCCTTCGGGCCCTGCTTCTGCCCCATGAGCTGCCGCTGCTGCTGGCGCGAGATCGGCGGCGGGACCGGCCGCTGGTCGATCACGGCGTCCCGTGGCGCGTTCAAGAACTCCGTCCAGCGCGCCAGCTCGGCGGCCGTGGGCTTGCGGGAGAGCGTGCGAAGATAGAGCGACTCGATCTTGGCGTCGTCGCCGCCGGGCATTGCCATCACGTCGGCGAGCGCCGTGCCAGGGATCGGACTGACGCCGCGGTTGGTCAGCCCGCCATTCAGAAGCATCAGCGCCTGCGGGATCGTCCCTTCGAACTCCTTCTGCTCGAACTCCTCGTCCACGTCGAAGAGGAACGAGAACTGCCTCTGCACCTGGACCTTCATCTGGTCCACGTTCGCGCCGAACTGCTTCTCGAGGACCGGCTCCAGGTTCGTGGCGGCGATGACCGCGTCGAGGGTCTCGTCCGGCCCGAGGGCTTTCAGCCGGTACTGCGCCCAGAGCGTGTTGCCCTGGTCCGGCTTGCCGGTCGCGGTTGCCGAGAGCTGGTAGACCTGGCACTCGCAGATCGTCTTGATCAGGTGCTTGAGGTCGTAGTCGCTCGCCACGAAGTCGTCGGCGAGCCGTTTGAGCAGGACCGGCATGGCGGCGGGATTGGAAGGCCGGAAGTCGTCGATCGGCTCGACGAAGCCGCGGCCAAGGAAGTGCGACCACATTCGGTTGACGATGGCCTCGGCGAACCAGGGATTGTCAGGGGCGGTCATCCACGCGGCGAGCGCCTGGCGGCGATTGGGCGCGGTCGAAAAGTCGCTGCCGTCCAGCGCGGCGGGCGAAGCGGCGAGATAGGGCGCGGCATTCATCGCCGCTGCCTGCTGCTTCGGGTTCCTGCCGCGGAAGGCGGGCATGCGGCTCACGTCCATTAGCTCGACACGGTAGTCACGCGCCATCTTGTCGGCCACGAGCTGCTTCGGCCGCGTCGTGACGAAGCACGCGGTGAAGCGACGAAAGTCCTCCTGCTTCCACTTCTCCGTCTTGTGATCGTGGCACTGCGCGCACTGGATCTGGACACCGAGGAAGATCCGCGAGGCATTGCCGGACAGGTCCTCGGGCTTGCCCTGGTACTTGAGCGTCCAGTTGGTCGCGCCGTTGATCTTCGCGCCCGTGTCCGGATCGACCATCGCGGCGATCTTCACCGTTCCCATGGCGCGGCCGGCAGGGCCGCCGGCGCTGTTCTGGCCGGTCGCCGTTATCAGGTCGTAGACGAAGCGGTTCCAGTGGACGTTGTGGTCGAACTCGCCGTAAAGCCACTGGCGAAACGCGCCGCGGTCCACGAGCTGGGGCCGCTCGGCGCGGCCCGCCATGAGGATCCGGTTCCAGTAGTTGGTCCAGTTCTCGGCGTATTTCGGGCTGTCGAGAAGCGCGTCGATCGCCTGGGACCGCTTGTCCGGCGAGCGATCCGCCAGGAAGTCGCTGACGACCTGCGCCGGCGGCAGCGTGCCGACGATGTCGAGGTAGATTCGGCGCAGGAATCGCGCGTCGTCGACCGGGGCCGAGGGCGTGACGCCCTGCTGCTTCCACTCGGCCTGGATCATGCTATCGACGGCGGCCGGCGTGAGCGGCGCGCCGCGCTCGGCCCGCGCCTGCCCGCAGGCGAGCGCGACGGCGAGGGCCAACACGCCGCGAACGGTAACCTTCCAGCTCATTGTTGGGGTCCCCTATCGGATTCGCGCCGCCCGGCGGGCTATCGGGAGGGCGGCGGCCAGTACATCACGCCTTCTGACGCATCGCGGACCGTAAGGTTCAAAGCGCCTGGCTGTAGTATCGGCGGAGGAGGGCCGCGACCGCACTCGGTGCGACAGTCGGCTGGTCGCACGGTTCCGGCAGCGAGGAATCCGCACCGGGACGGGACTATATTGTGTTTTAGCAGGTGACCAAGGCCGTCTTCGCCGATGTAGCAGGCACTCCGGGTAGAACGATAAGTGTACCGTTGGCGCAAGTGTCAACTCCCTGCGTCGAGCAGGGAGGCGACGACCTCTTCCAGGGTGCGGGGGTTGGGAGCGGAGGCGATGCGGGCGTACTCGGCGTCGCCGAGGGCGGCGCGGACCTGGCACGTCTCGGCGGCCAGGCGCGCCTCCTCCTTGGGCGTCCGAGGATATCCCACCTCCGCGCGCGTCCGCTCGACCAGCGCGTAGAGCGAGGCGGCCGTCGCATGCTCGCCGGCCATCATCTTGCAGCGCGCCATGGCCTCCACGAGCAGAACGAGGCCCTGCCGGTCGCCAAGCCGCAGCTTGATCTCCAGCCCTTCGCGCGTCGCGGCCAGCGCGTCCGCAAGGTCGCCCACATCGAGCATCGCGGTCGCCAGGCCATGGAGCGTGTAGCCGATCCCGGTGGGGTTGTCGAGCTCCCGCGAGAGCCGGAGCGCCTCGGTGTGGTACGCGCACGCAGCCCGCGGATCGTTCTCCGCCTGCGCGGTGTAGCCAAGGTTGCGGAGGGTGTTCGCGATGCCCCATATGTCGCCGTGCGCGCGGCGGAGCGCGAGGCTGCGCTCGTAGTAGCCGCGCGCTTTCGCATAGTCCGCCTGCCGCGCGGCGATTCCGCCCAGGTTGTTCAGGGCCACCGCGATCAGGGTCGGGAACTCGCTTTCCGTGCACCGAGCGAGGACGGTCTCGTAGTGGCGCACCGCGGCATCGAAGCGGCCCTGTTCCTGCGCCGCCTTGCCCAGCCCGATCGCGGCCTGGGCAAACAGCCGCAGGTGCGGCCCGCCCTCCACGATTGCGATGCACTCCGCGTACGGTTTTTCGGAGCCGGCCAGGTCGCCCCGCATCACCGAGAGGTTCCCGGCCGCCACCAGGGCCTCGGCGCGAGCATGCGTCGGCGCCTGCGCCTCCGGGTGGGCCAGCAGCCGCTCGACCCAGTCCAGGCCCTCGCGCATATAGCCGCGCATGACCCAGAACCGGGAGAGCGCGCCGACCAGCAACAGCCCCTCCTCGACTTGGGCCGGAGAGCCGGCGCAGAACTCCAGCGCCGCGCGGAAATTATCGTGCTCGCGCTCCAGCCGGGTCAGCCGCGCGGCCTGCTCGGGCCCGGTCAGATGCGGTACGGACTCGGTCGCGACGCGGAGGAACAGCGTGAGGTGCCGGCCGCGCAGGACGTCCGCAGCGCCCTCCTGCTCAAGCTTCTCGGCGGCGAATTCGCGAAGCACCGCCAGGAAGCGAAAACGCGTCTCGTCCACGCCCACGTCCGCGACGATCAGCGAGCGCTCCTGCAGCAGCGAGAGCCCCAGCAGCGCGTCCGGCATATCGTGGACCGGCGGGCTGCATGCGGCGCGGTCACCCGGATCGGTCCCGCCGCCAGCATCTCCGTCCGGGAGCGCGCAGACCTGCTCCGCCTGCTCAGTCGTCCAGCCGCCGCGGAAAACGGAGAGGTTCGCGAACAGGCGGCGAAGCCCGGGATCGAGCAGGTCGTAGCTCCACTCGATCGCGGCGCGCATGCTCTGGTGCCGCGCCGGCAGATCGCGCCGCCTGCTCACGAGCAGGTCCATCTGCGAGCCGATCCGCTCCACCATCCTGGCGGGCGTGAGCATCTTAGACCAGGCCGCCGCCATCTCGATCGCGAGCGGCATTCCCTCCAGCGTCCGGCAGAGCGCCGCGACGGAGCGGGCGTTGTGCGACGTGAGCGCGAAGTCCGGCCGCACCGCGCGCGCCCGGTCCATGTAGAGCGCGACGCTTTCACACTCTATCAATGCCGCGGGTCCGGCATCGGAGTCCGGGACAGGCAGGACGGCGACCGGGTACTCCTGCTCGCCCCCGATGCGCAGCGGCTGCCGCGACGTTACCAGGCACGTCAGGCTGGGGCTGCGCTCCAGCAAGAGCCGCACCAGGCCGATGCTTCCCGTGCCGATCGCGCCGCCCTCGGAGCGCGCGGCATCGCCCTCGTCGCGCAGCAGGTGCTCGAAGTTGTCGAGCACGAGCAGCGAGCGCGCCTCGCTCAGCCGCCGCAGGCACTGCTCCCACGGGTCCGCCGTGGTGGACACTGCGACGGCGAGGGCCTGGGCGAGCGCGAGAGAAAACAGACGTGGGTGCGTGATCCGGCTCAGGTCGACGAACCAGACCCGGCCGGCAAACGCGCCGGAAGCGTGCGCGCTCGCCTCGATCGCCAGGCGTGTCTTGCCACTTCCGCCCGGTCCTGTGAGCGTGAGCAGCCGCTGGAACGGGTCGGCCAGCATCGCCGTGAGATCGGCAAGCTCGCGCTCGCGCCCGACGAAGCGCGTAAGCTGGAGTGGAAGCGACGCCGTTTGGGGCGCCTCCGGGACCGACTGGGTTTGGAACATCCGCGCGTCTGTCGCGCGCTGCGGAACGGCCGGCGGCGCGGCGCTCGCGAGCGCGATCGGCGGCTCGACCTCCGACGCCGCGACCGCGTCCGGGTTCTGGCGTATCTCCTCGGCCAGCGCCCGTGTCGCCGCGGCGGGCGGCGCGTCCAGGTCGTCCCGCAGGCGGCTCTCCAGCCGCCGGAAGCTCTCCAGCGCCGCGTCCTGCCGGCCGATCGCGGCGAGGCAGCGCATCTGAAGCCGGACCAGCGGCTCGCGGTACGGGTCTGCGGCGACCGCCTCGTCCAGCACCCCCGCCGCCGCGGCAGGTTCGCCCGACCGGTTCAGGCCGGCCGCCAGCGCATGGAGCATGTCGGAGCGCTTCTCACGCAGCCGCGCCTGTTCGTGCGCTATCCACTCCTCGTAGAAGCCGGGCAGCAGGTCGCCGCCGTAGAGCGCGCGAGCCCGGTGGAGAAGCGCGATCTGCGTCCCCAGATCGGAGGATTTGGCGGCCTGGGCCAGCGTCTCCTCCCAAAGAGCAACGTCCGTGGTAATCAGATCGGCGCTGAGGCGCACCGTCGAACGATCGGCGATCAACATGGAGCCTGCGGTCACTCCCGGCGGCTCGAGCAGATTGCGGACGTAAGATAGCAGGGTGCTGAGCCGCGACCGGCCCTGCGCCGGGTCCACGTCGGGCCAGAGCATATCGGCGAGCGTGTCGCGCAGGTGTGGCTTCTTGCGATAGTAGGCCAGATAGGCCAGAAGCGAGCCGGTCTTGAGCGTGGCGAACCGCGTCGTGCGCTCGCCCTGCCGAACCGCGCTCAACCCGCCGAGCAGCTCGATTGTCCAGAGGTGTGGCATCCGCTCACTTCTTACCGGCGGGCCTTAAGCCCGGCGGCCGTTCGCTCGCGGGCTGCCTAAGTCCGCCGGGCGGCAGCCGCCAAACAGTCTTCCTGCGTGATGATCGGATTTCCTGCGCCCCCGGCCGCCGCTACGCATCGAGCGACGCCAAAGCATCCGCCCAAAGTAAGATCGTGCTCCCTGAAGGCTTTCTGAAGGCTCGCGAGAGAGAATCCAAAGCGAGCCGAAAACCAACGCAGCGGAAGGGAGTGATGCATGCTCTACAGACTTTCGGACCGCTCCTCGGAAGAGTGGTATGACGCGATCGACGCGCACCTGAGCAGCGCGTTCTCGGCCGCGCTCTGTTTCGCGCCATCGGCCGGCTGGCACGAGGACGGTCGATTCACGCGGTTCGTCTCCGGCGTGCCCGACCCATTCGGCAACATCGTTTGGAACGCGCGCCTCCACGAAACAGGCATCGACGGCGAGATCGGCCGCATACTGGACCCGATCGTTTCGCGCGACGTGCCGGGAATATGGATCGTCGGTCCGACGAGTGAGCCGGCCGGCCTCAAGGAGCGGCTGCTGGCCGCGGGTCTCGTACCTGGGCCGGGGATGGAGGCGATGGCTGTCGATCTGGACCGCGTTGCCGAAGCGCCCATGCCGGACGGAGTTCTGCTTGAAGAGGTTTGCGACGACGCGGCGATGAGCGCCTGGATCGAAGTGCTCGCGGCCGGCTACGAGATCGCGCCGGAGGTTGCGGCGGCATTCGGCTGCTGGCCGCGACACCTCGGCTATAGCAGCCGGTCGAAGATGCGCGCGTTTCTGGCGCGGGAGGGCGCGCGCCCTGTCGCCTGCTCGCTTGTCTATCTGCACGATGGCGTCGCCGGCATCTACTGCGTCGCGACGGCGCCGGGCGCCCGTCGGCGCGGGATCGGCCGGGCGATGACCGTGGCGCCGCTGCTGGAGGCGCGCGCCGCCGGGTACAGGACGGCGGTCCTGCAGGCCTCCGCGGCCGGCGAGTCGATCTACCGGCGCATCGGCTTCGACAGCTTTGGACCTATCGCGATGATGGTGCGCTTGCCCGCCGACGCACAGGGCGCCGCAATTCACTAGCCGTTCGCTGCGATCCGGATTCGAGCGGCAGGCCGGCAGCCGTACCTCCCCTTGACGAACGGACGATGGTAGCGTATGATAGGTGCGCGGCCGCGCGGGTAGTCTCGCCGCGCCGCCCACGCAGTCCAACCATCATCCGTTCGTCTGGAGGAGCGCGCATGCCTTTCGCCGCCACCGTTCGCCTTGCGCGAACGGCCGCCTCGATCTGCCTTGCCGTCGTCGCGGCCATGGGATTCTCGATCCGCGCGGGCGC
>DATGJU010000037.1:0-2735 GCA_035295045.1 Chthonomonadaceae bacterium | reverse complement strand
GAAGTACGGCCGAACGCTGGACGTGCTGCGTGCCGTCAAAAACATGGACGCGCGAATCCATACCAAATCTGGCATCATGCTCGGCCTCGGGGAGACGCACCAAGAGATAGTGCAGACGCTCTGCGACCTGCGCTCCGTCGGCGTGAGCGCCGTTACCATCGGCCAGTACCTCCGCCCGACTACCGACCGGCACCTTCCCGTCGAAGCGTATATCCATCCGGACCAGTTCAAGGAGTACGAGCGCATCGGCGATGAGATGGGATTCCTGTTTGTGGCGTCGGGGCCGTTCGTTCGGTCCTCGTACAACGCGCAGGCGTTCTCCGAAAAGCTGCTTGCCGATCGCCTCGCGCGCGTCGGGGAGCCCGGCGGGGAGCAGGTCGCGGTGCGGTAGCCGCGTGGATCCGCGCCGCTTGATAAACCGTGATAGGACGGCTGTGACCAGTAATTCCGAAACATGCGACGTCTGCGAATTGGCCTGAACCTCATCCTCCTGGCGGCGCCGCTGCTGTTTCTCATCACAGGCGGCGTGCGACTGGTCCGCGGCGTCTTCGCCTACCTGAACTCCAACCAGCGTCTCGCCGGCACGATGTCCGCCGAGGCGACCCACGCCCTCGGCCGCGAAGTGCGCGTCCGCGACGTTTACATTACGGGCAACCTATGGAGCCTCGACGCGGCGAACCGCATCGACCTGTTCGACGTCGCCGTGGCCAACGGGCCGGTCCTCGCCGATGGCGCGATCGCAACGTCCCGCCGCGTTGCCGTCTGGTACAACCTGCGCCAGGTGCTCGCCAATAGCGACGTGCGCGCCCCGATTGTGGACGAGCTTCGCCTCGATGGCCCGGAAATGCTCGTCGCCCGCAGCGCGAGCGGTCATTGGAACTACCAGGATCTGCTGCCGAAGCACGCGGAGATCAATCGGCCCTTCACTTCTAAGATCACCGTAACCGGCGGCACGGTCCAGTACGCCGACAACGCGTTTCCGCATCCGCCCGGCGTCGCGGAGCGGCCGCTCGACGCGCGTATATCCAGCGTTCACGGCATCGTCCTGATACGTCCTGATAAAAGCGCCGCGTTTACCATCTCCGGCGTCGCGCCGCCCGCCTATCTCCGGGACTTCACCGCCACGGGAACGTTCGTTCCATTTCCGCTGCACGTGCAGGCGCGCGTCCTGGCATCGCAGGTAGTCCTCCCGGAGATGGCGCGGCGACTCGCTCCCGCGGCGCAGCTTTCCGTGTCGCGCGGCGCCGCCGATCTCGACGTGGGCCTCGTATACATCCCTTCGCCAAATACGTCGCCGCGCGTCTTCGACACCCGCGCGCTTACCGCGCACGGCACGGCGAAGATCTACGACGCGTCTGCGACCGGAAAATTCCTCTACGCCGCCGTCGACCATCTTAACGGCGCCGCCGTGTTCACGAACGACTCCCTCCAGGGCTCGGGGACCGCCACGTACGATGGGATGCCGGTCCAGGTGGCGGGCGCAGCGCTCGGGTTGAGCTTCCCCCAGCGCGGCCCACAGGCCACAGTCCCGCTTGCGCCTGTAACCGTTTCGCTGCACGGAACCGTCCAGCACGTCGACTGGCCGCGAGTCCGCCAGCTCGGATTCGTGCCGTCCATTCTTGCCAGGCTTCCGCAGCGCGTCCGCCAGGATATGGCCGCGGCAACGCTGGACGGCGACCTTGCATTCCAGATCGCGGGCCCGGTGAACAGCCTGGAATCCACGGTCTCCGGCACGGTGCATCACGTCGCGTACGCCGGGTACCGCGGCGATGCAGTCGATCTGCGCGCCGCCATCGGCAACGGCGTCGCCCGCGCGTCGGTCAAGGGGCGCTACGCCGGCGGCGATGCTATCCTGCGCGGCATGGTCGAGCTGAACGACGGCGGCAGGTTCGAGGCGTCGGCACAGGGCCGCAACCTGGACCTGGCGCGGCTCGGCATACCGGTCGGCCCGAAGCTCACCGGCACCGGGCAGCTCGATTTTGCGATCCGGGGCCGCCGGAACTTCACGCCGAACATCTCTACGCAGGCTGAAGTTTTCGACGCGACCGTCAATGGCCAGGAGATCCGCCATGCCTTCGCCAGGGCCGACACGGTCGGGCCGGACCTGGTCATCCGGACGCTGGCAGCGGACGATCCCAAGGGCTTCGTCACCGCGACCGGCACGATCGGAATGAAGACGCGCAGGCTGAACCTGCTGGTGGACGCGGACGATCTGAATTTCAGCTCGATTGCGCGCGCGTTCGTACCAAAGCTCTCGGCCGCGAACGTGTCGAAACTCTCCAAGACTCCCGCGGACCGCGCCCTGGCGAGACTGGCAGGCGCGCAGGGCTACGGCTACGCCCGAACCCGCGTTACCGGCACGATCGATTCGCCACGAATGGACGGGAAAGTCTACGCCTTCGGCGTGCAGGTCGGCGACTATGACCTGGACAAGGTTACGGTCTCGGACTTATCGGTCACCAAGGACAACCTGCACATCGACGCGATCGCTTCGCGCTATCCCGGACAGGTCCATCTGGCAGGCGATATCCTCCGGCCGTTCTCGCAGACGCCGGAGCTCATGCTGGAGGGCAGTGCGACGGACCTCGACCTGTCCGCGCTGACTCGGCTCGCCGGCTTCGACCGCAAGGACCTCGCGCTCACCGGAACCCTCTCGACCACGAACATCCCAATTCGCGGGACCCTGTCATCGCCGCAGACGCCTGACTTCTTCACGGCGAACCTGCAGAACGCGA
>DATGJU010000036.1:0-11083 GCA_035295045.1 Chthonomonadaceae bacterium | reverse complement strand
CCGGCCGCGACGACGGCCGCCAGGAGCGATCGGTAGAGGGTCTTGGATCGGCCGTCCGGCAGGGCTCCCGGATTGAGCGTTTTAGGGTCGATTGCGCCGGCGAGCCCGTACAGAACGCATACCGGTCCGAACAGCATCAGCATCGGGTAGTAGTTCCGCTCGATCCGGACCGTGCGATCGTTCACCGCGATGAGCACGCAGCCGATCGCCGCGATGATGACCGCCGAAATCCGCGGCCGCGTGGCGCGCAGGCGCCCGGCCGTGCCGCCCGCCCCCGCGTACTCCGCGCGCGCTCCATCGAGCCGGACGCTCTGCCGCACGGTTCCGCCGCCTCGGGGGCTGTTAGGGTCCGGGGGGCCGCTTGGCCGCTTGCCGGCTAGTTTTCGGCGCATTGTGCACGGCTTCCTTTACCTGCGTCGCAAGGCGCAGGGTAGAATTGAATCGGCTTCACATCGTCCCTAATAGCTTTCCGTCCTGCAGGATTCAAAAGTTCCACGGAAGGAGCTCCAACGTGCCAATCGTTCGCGTCGGCCATCGCGGCGCGCCTCGCGAGTTTCCCGCCAATACAATGCGCGGATTTCACCGGGCAGTCGAGCTCGGCTGCGAAATGGTGGAGTGTGACGTTCGACGCGCCGCCTGCGGAGCGCTCGTGCTTGCGCACGACCCGATCGTTGCCGACCGGAACGGCCGCGCCTTCACGGTTGGAAACCTTACGGCGAATGCCCTGGCGCGACTGGATCTCGGCGCGGGCGAAGGCGTACCGGAGCTGACGGTCCTGACGGAATGGGCTGCAGGCCGCTGCGCTGTAATGGCCGACATGAAGTGTGACGATGACGGCGTGGAGAAGGCGGTAGAGGCGGCGCTGAGCCCACTGGGTCGCGACGCGAAGCTGGTGGCAGGCGCCGGTGCTGCGAGTCGCGCCAGGTTCCGCGCGATCGATTCGCACCTTCCGCTCTCGCTATCACTCGACGCGCTTTCGAGCGATCACGAGTTTGATATCCTACTCGCGGCTGCAGACACCGAGGCGGTAACGTGGCACTTCAGGCTTCTGACACCCGCCCGCATCGAAGCGCTTCACGCGCGTGGCATACAGGTTTACGCCTGGACGGTAGACGATCCGGCGGCGATGACGCAGTTGGCGGAGTTCGGGACGGACGGCATAATCAGCAACCGACCGGACCTGCTGGCAGGCGTGGGATAGAGCGTACGTGGCCAATTCGCGGCAGAAATCGCCGCATCGGCGCGGCTTGCACGCGGCTAGCCGCCATGAACAATGAGCCGCGGAGCTGCGCGGAGCGCGGAAATGGTGAATGACGAATACAGGAAGCGAATCAGCAAGTTCATGTCCAAACTGCTCCGCCATTCGCCGCAGGCGATCGGAGCGGACCTGGACGCCGAGGGTTATATGCCCATCGCCACGCTGCTGGAGGGCATGGCGCGGAAGGGTCTGCGCGTCGGCAGGGCGGAGCTGGACGAAGTGGTCGCCCGGAACGACAAAAAGCGGTTCACGATATCGCCGGACGGCACGGCCATTCGCGCCGCACAGGGCCACAGCGTCGCGCTGGCCGGCTCGACGGCCCGCATTGCGGAGCCGCCCGCCGTTCTGTACCACGGCACGGCTGCGGCGAGCGTAGATTCCATTCTGCGCGAGGGTCTGCGGCCCGGCCGCCGCATCCACGTCCACCTCTCGAAGGACGTGGAAACGGCGACGGCGGTGGGCCGGAGGCACGGCCGGCCGGTCGTCCTGCGAGTCGACGCCGGGCGCGCGCACACTGCCGGGGTTCCGTTCTACCTGGCGGACAACGGTGTCTGGCTGTGCGATTCCCTTCCTCCGGAGTTCCTCACCGTCACGACGCCGCAGTAGCCGCGCGGCAGCGCGCCGCCGGGAACTCGCGGCGGCGATATCGGCGTGGTGAGCCGCCGCTGCGCGTACATTCGGTTTTCCATCGCATGGCGGATAAGCGATCGCAGGCCGTCCGCCTCAGCGCGACGCCGCCTTCGTGCGAAAGTTTTCGCGCGAACGTTTCCTTGACAATCGCTGTCATACCCGTTAGAATAGTGCGTACACGCCTCCGTAGCTCAGCGGATCAGAGTACCTGACTTCGGATCAGGGGGTCGGGGGTTCGAATCCCTCCGGGGGTATTTTACCGGCCATTGCCCGCACGGGCGGTGGCCGTTTGTGGCAGGGTGCCGGCACAATCTCTCGGCGCCGCAGATGTCGCGAGGCGTTTCGCGGATGGGAGACGCGCAGGGATGCCCAGAGTAGCGGAGGGTTCGTCGATGACGAGACCGCAAGATTACGCAGCGTGGACTGAACTCCATCGGCGTGTGGTTCTTGGCGAAGATCTCAGTGCTTCGGAACGACAGGCATACGAGGCTGGATGTCGCGAGCTTGACGGCGAGGAGGTGCTGGACGGCAGCGTGGCAAGAATGCGCGAACTGCGTGAACAGATCCGCGCCGCGCTCCGGGATCAGCGCATGATGCAGGAGAAAGAAAGCGAGCTGGACGTTCGTATCGCGGAATTGGAAGCGCGGCTCGACACACGAACCCGCCAGCTACTCGGCATTGGAGTCTGAGCATATTGGCTCATCCGCGCCTTAGCGCAATCCACAAGCGGTATTTGTACCGCTGCGGCTATTGTGGAGTTACGGAGACGGATGCGGGCGGCGAGCTTACGGTAGATCACTTTCAGCCGATCTCTGCGGGGGGCGACGACAGAGACGATAATCTGGTCTACGCATGTGTTCGCTGCAACCAGTACAAGGGCGCGCTGGAATCATGTGGCACCGACGTGACTCGCCAGAAACGATTCCTGCATCCCCTTCTCGACCCCGTGAGCGCGCATATCCGTGAGGACGACATAACTGGGCTTCTCGAAGGATTGACTCCAACAGGGACGTTTCATATCGATGCGCTTCGGCTTAATCGGTCACCATTGATCGCTAACCGGCGACGCTGGGCGCTCCTTGTCCTTCTGGAAGCGCGCCTAGAACAAACTCGGGCCGAAAGCTTGGCGCTTCGGCAACGGCTCGACCTCCGTGACCGCTACATCGCAGACCTTGAGGAGCGCTTGAACGACTCTTCACGAGAATAGTTCACACTTCGTTTTGTGCATTAGTCCCGGTCCTTACCAACGACCGACGTGCTGCAGCATAAGCGCATTGAACGCATGTTCAATGAGCATTGTCGTATCTCGTCGTTGGGCCGAATTCTGGATTTGCTTGTAGTGCCCGATCCGACAACACGGCGCCGGGCGCCCTGTTCAGTCCGCACGTCGCGGCACTGCTCCCAAAAATCTCCTGAGCTTTTCCTTCGCCTCTCCCTATAACTAGATTGAGACGTCGAGCCGCAGGGGCGCGTCGCGCACGCAACCGGCGACCGCAACCAGCAGGCAGCAACCAGGAACCTCCACCATGATCGACCGGATTTTCGGCGGCGATTCCTTCGTCGCGCAGAGCCGCGCCCTCGACGCGACCTCTCTGCGGCAGGAGCTTATCGCCAACAACCTCGCGAACGTCAACACGCCGGGGTACAAGCGGCAGGACGTCACCTTCGAGACGCGACTTTCACGCGCTCTCGGCCAGCGTCGCTCCGGCTCGGGCGCCAGCACCGTCGAGGGCGTTCGGCCGGAGGTCGTCACGCAGACGGGCACGAGCCTGCGCGCCGACGGCAACAACGTGGATATGGAGACGGAGAACGTAAACGCCGCCATCAACTCCCTGCGCTATGAAGCCCTCACGCAGATGGTGGGCGGCTACTTCACAGGCCTGAAGGCGGCGATAACCGGCAGATAGGGATTGGGGGCCGGGGGCCGGTTCCAGCACATGCTGGCTGGCGCCTACCGGCCCCCGGCCCCCGAGTCCTGGCCCCCTGGAGCTACACATGGCACTTGGTTCCTCGATGCAGATCAGCGCTTCCGGGCTTACCGCGGAGCGGCTCCGGCTGGACGTGATAAGCAACAATCTCGCGAACGTGAACACCACGCGCGACGCCAACGGCCAGCCCTTCCGCCGTCAGATCGTCACGCTCACGCCGCGGACGCAGTCCGCGTTCGCCTCGGCCCTGTCCGGCGCGCGGGGCGCCAATGCCGGGGGACAGGGCGTCCAGGTCTCCGCCGTCAAGCCGGATATGAGCGCCTTCAAGATCGTCCACGATCCCGGCCATCCCGATGCGGACGCGCAGGGCAACGTCAAGATGCCCAACGTCGAGCCGATCGTAGAGATGGTGGACATGATCTCGGCCTCCCGCGCGTACGAAGCCGGCGTCACCGCGATCAACTCGGCAAAGCAGATGGAGTCCCGCGCGCTGGACATCGGCCGCGCGTGATGGTTGGTAGCAAGTAGCTGGCAGCTGGTTCCTGGTTGCGCGTGCTAAGGTCCCGGACGGCCATTCGGCCGAAGGGCCTATAGCGAAGCCGTTCACGGCATCGGCGCGCAACGGTAGCTAGTAGCTGGTAGATGCGGAGAGAACGATATGCCAATCGAAGCGTTGTCAGGCGTTGCGGGGCCGCTGGCCTCGGCCATCGCACCGCGGACCGATCCTCTCGTACCCGGAGCCAACATCGACGGACTGAAGGGGCCTGGCGAGATGCCGGGCGCGGAGTCGGCAGCGCCGGCCGGCCCAACGTTCGGCCAGATGCTGCAGAACGCCATCGGCGACGTGAACCAGGCGCAGGTGCGCGCGGCAGATCTGTCGGCGCGCTTCGCTGCCGGCGAGAACGTGGATGTACACCAGGTGATGATCGCCGCGCAAGAGGCCAGCGTCGCCCTCAACCTCGCCATCCAGGTCCGCAACAAGCTGGTAGACGGATACCAGGAGCTGATGCGCGTCAACGTGTAGGTGGAGGGTATGTGGTGTTGGGTATTCGGTGTTTGGTGTTCGGACAGTAGTCCCAATACCGAACACCGAGCACCAAACACCAAACACCGAATGCCGTAAGGATTTCCCGTGATCAATCGAATTCGAGACTGGTGGGACGGGCTGGCGACGAACAATAAGGTGATCCTCGCCGCCACGGCGGTCGGCGGGCTGATCGCGCTCATCGGCTTCATCGCCTGGGCCAATACGCCGGAGTACCGTCTGCTCTACACCGGCCTCTCCGCGACCGACGCCAGCACCATCACCGATAAGCTCAGGGAGTCCAACGTTCCGTATCGGCTCTCCGCGGGCGGCACCGCCATCGAAGTCCCGCAGGCGCAGCACGACGAGGTGATGCTGAAGCTCGCCTCGCTCAATATCCAGCCGACCAACGGCGACGCCGCCTGGGGCGACGATAAAGATTCCGCGCAGAGCAGCTCCATGGTCCCGACGCCGGCCATGGAGGACGAGAACATCCGGAAGGCGCGCGAGGGAGAGGTATCGCGCGTCATCGGCCGGATGCAGCCGATCAGCACGGCTCGCGTGATGTACACCCCAGGCGATGCGTCGCCCTACTCGGTGGACGTCGACAAGCACGAGGCATCCGCCTCCGTTATCGTAAATACGCGCCAGGGCCAGACGCTCTCGGACGAGAACGTCCAGGCGATCGTCCGGCTGGTCCAGATGGCGTTCCGCGGCCTCTCCGACCAGAAGATCACCGTCAGCGATACCCGCGCGCAGATGCTCTGGGACGGTACCGAGTCCGGCCGCTACGGCGAGAACATGCTCTCCAAGCAGCAGCGGGACGAGGAGCGCCGGCAGACGGCCAGCCTTCAGGCGGCGCTCAACCAGGTGTGGCCGAATAAGACTGTTGTTCACGTTCACGTCGAGAAGAGCCGGGACCACAAAGTAACGCACAAGACCACGACCGAAGAGGGACCCGTGGCGAGCAGCTCGCGGGAGACCGAAGAGTACAAAGGAGCGGGCGTACCGACGCCCCTGGCGGCGGCCGGCGCAACCGCGAACGGCGTCGGCGCGCCTGCCGCGCCCGCGGCGGGCGGCGGCATCCCCAATTATGTCGGCGGAGCCGAGCAGGGCGGTGGCGCCTACACGCACGAAACCAAGACGGAGACGCGCGCTCCGAGCACTGTCGACACCACGATCAACGAGGATCCGGGCAAGATCGAGAAATTCACCGTGAGCGCGCTCGTCGATAAGGCCGTCCCCGCGGACGAGATCCCGAAGATCCAGAGCATGCTGGCCAGCGCTATCGGCGTTACGCCCAACGATCCGGCGCAGGAACGCCAGGTGGTGGTCGAGCAGGTCCAGTTCGAAGTGCCCAAGCCGGAGCCGGCCAACGCCAACTCGGACAACATCATGCGCGTCGCCAGCCTGCTCGTGCCGCTCGCGCTCATGGTGGTCTGCTTCATTCTGCTGGCCCGCGCGCTCCGGGTGCCGATGCGGGTCGTCCCGGGGCCGCGGCTTGCGCTGCAGGGCGCGGGCGGTCTTGGCGCGATGCTGGAGGGGGGCATGCCGGGCCACGCCATCACGGGCCGCATGGACGAGCACGGCGACCCGGTCGGGGATGCGCTGGCGCTCACCGCTACGGAGATCATCGGCGTTCCGGTAGGCGACCGCGGCCCCAAGACATACGACGTGATCGAGGAGGCCTTCGACTCGCATCTGGAGAGCATCCTCCATATGGCCCGAAGCAAGCCGGAGACAGTCTCCGCCCTGTTGAAGACCTGGCTGGCGGACGACTGACGGTACGCCGTGTTCAGGTGTTCAGGTATCCGGGTGCTCAGGACAGTGCGACTGCCCAGGGCACACCCTCCTGAAGACCTGAATGCCCGAACACCCGAATACCCGAGTGCAGAGAGATCGGAAAGGATGGCTGGGTGAACCGCGCTAATCCCAACGTGTTGTCGAAACGGCAGAAGGCCGCGATCCTCCTGGTCGCCATGGGACCGGAGGCCGTCGCCAAGCTGTTCAAGCATATGCGCGAGGAGGATGTGGAGAACCTCACGCTGGACGTTGCGCGCCTGGGCAAAGTGACGCCGGAGCAGCGCCGCCAGACGATCATGGAGTTCCACGACATGTGCCTGGCGCAGGACGTGATGTCCGAGGGTGGCATCGAGCAGGCGCGCAAGGCGCTCGAGTCGGCGTTCGGCAAGGAGCGCGCGAACGAGGTCATCGGGCGTGTCGTACAGGCTATGCAGGTCCTGCCCTTCGATTTCGTGAAGAAGACGGATCCGAGCCAACTGCTCTCCTTTATCCAGGACGAACATCCTCAGACCATCGCGCTCATCCTCGCGCACCTCAACGCCAACCAGGCCGCGGCCGTTCTCTCAGGGCTTCCCCAGGAGCTGCGCGCCGAGGTGGCGCGGCGCATCGCCATCATGGACCGCACTCCGCCGGAGGTCATCCGCGAGATCGAGCGGGTCCTGGAGCGCAAGCTCTCCAGCGCCGTCGTCACGCAGGGATTCACCGCGGTCGGCGGCGTGAAGAGCCTGGTGGAAGTGCTCAACTGGGTGGACCGCACCACGGAGAAGACGATCCTTGAGAACCTGACCGATACCAGTCCGGACCTGGCGGACGAGGTCAAGAAGCTGATGTTCGTGTTCGAGGACATCACGATGCTGGACGACGGCTCGATCCAGAAGGTGCTCCGCGAAGTCGACAGCAAGGAGCTCTCCCTGGCGCTCAAGGGCGTCGGCGACGAGGTGCAGAACCGCATCTTCCGCAACATGAGCGACCGCGCCTCGGCCATGCTGAAGGAGGACATGGAGTTCATGGGCCCGGTACGTTTGCGCAACGTGGAGGAGGCGCAGCAGCGGATCGTCGGCATCATCCGGCGCCTGGAAGAGGCTGGCGAGATCGTGGTCGCGCGCGGCGGCGGGGACGAAGTCATTGTCTGAGTTTCGCCCCCTGACGCTGGACCGGATTCCGCCCGCGCGGCCGGAGCGCGCAGAGCCGCGCTCCTGGTATGAGGTCATCGCCGAGCGATTTCCAGCCGAAGGCCCTGCACCGATCGCCGACGAGCCGGACGAGCCGGGCGAAGGCCCTGAAACCGTGTCCTCCGGTGGGCGGCCGCGCCGCGCGCAGTTCAACTCCATCGAAGAGATCGCGCACAGCGCGGCGCGGAGGCGCAGGGCCGGCGCGCCCGTCCCGCCGGACATCCAGCGTGCAAGAGACGAAGCCAAGGCCGAGGCACGCCGCATCCTGACCGAAGCGCGCCAGGAGGCCCGCCGTGTCCTGGAGGAGAGCCGCGAAGAGGGGCGCCGCGCCGGCTACGAGGCCGGATTCGCCGCGGGCGAGCGCAGTGCGCGCGAGCAGGTGACCGAGCGGGCCGCGGCGGATCGCGCCGCGTGCATTGCCGATCTCACCGACTTCATCGCCACGACTGAAGCGACGAGCCGGCGCGCCTGGGCGGACATGGAGCCGGAGCTTATGGCGCTTGTCTTCGAGATCGCGCGCAAGGTGATCAAGATGGAAGTCGAGATGAATCGCGCCGCGGCCATCGAGATCGTGAAGAACACCCTGCGGCGCGTGGCCGACTCCACGTCGATGCGCATCCGCGTCCACGCGGATGACCTGCAGACGGTGCGGGCGAATCGGGAGGAGCTGTTTTCGCTGGTGGACGGCGTGCGCAAGGTAGAGATCGTGGAGGATCGCCGCGTTGGGACCGGCGGCTGTATCGTGGAGACCAACGCCGGGACGATCGACGCCCGCATCGAGACGCAGCTCGAAGAGATCCGCAAACTGCTGATGGGCGGCGAGTCTGGAGGACCGGCTTGACCAGCGGTCGCATCGTGAGCCTGCCGGAGTTCGCGCCGCGGCTCCCGCCGCTGTCGGACTATCGCCAGCGCGTCGAGCGGTTCGATCCAGTGCTGCAAAACGGCAAGGTGGCGCAGGTCATCGGTCTGGTGATCGAGTCGATCGGCCCGAACGCAATGCTGGGTGAGATTTGCGACATCTACTACGACCGGGCGAATCGTTACGATCCGGCGCGGCCCCCGATCAAGGCCGAAGTGGTCGGATTTCGGGACAATCGCGTGCTGCTGATGCCGCTCGGCGTGATGGAGGGAATCAAGCCTGGCAGCGACGTGGTCGCGACGCGCCAGACGCAGCAGGTCGCCGTGGGCGACGCGCTCCTGGGACGGATGCTGGACGGTCTGGGCCGGCCGATGGACGGCGGCCCGCCGCTAAGCCCGGGGCGCACGCGCCCGCTGAACGCGGCCCCACCGAACGCCGTTACCCGGCCACGGATTCGCGAGACGCTTCAGACCGGAGTGCGCGCGCTGGACGGCTGCCTCACGCTGGGCAAGGGCCAGCGGCTCGGAATCTTCGCCGGCTCGGGAGTCGGCAAGAGCACGCTCATGGGCATGATCGCGCGCAACACGGACGCGGACGTCAACGTGATCGCGCTCGTCGGCGAGCGCGGCCGCGAGGTGCGCGACTTCGTCGAGGAGAGCCTGGGACCCGAGGGCGTGCAGCGATCGATCGTCGTGGTAGCCACTTCGGACCAGCCGGCCCTTGTTCGGATCAAGGCGGCGTTTGTCGCGACCGCTATCGCCGAACACTTCCGCGACGAGGGCGCGGACGTGATGCTCATGATGGACTCCGTCACTCGCCTGGCCCTCGCCCAGCGCGAGGTCGGACTTGCTATCGGCGAGCCGCCCGCGACGCGCGGCTACACGCCGAGCGTGTTCGGCATCCTGCCGCGGCTCCTGGAGCGCGCCGGCACCAGCGGCACAGGGTCCGGCAGCATCACCGGCCTCTACACCGTCCTGGTGGAGGGCGACGACATGAACGAGCCGGTGGCGGACGCCGTCCGCGGCATTCTGGACGGCCACGTGGTGCTTTCGCGCTCGCTGGCGCACCAGGGCCACTACCCGGCGGTCGACGTGCTGCAAAGCATAAGCCGCGTGATGCCTCAGATCGTCTGTCCGGAGCAGCGAGCCTCCGCCGAGGCCATGCGGGAGGTGCTGGCGACCTACCGCGACGCCGAGGACCTGATCAACATCGGCGCCTACGTGGATGGGACGAACCCGCGCATAGACCACGCCAAGGCGAAGATCGATGCCGTGAACGCCTTCCTCCAGCAGCGCTCTGAGGAGCCGACAGGATATGAGGAGACGCTGCGCCGCATGCTGACACAGTTCCCAGCGTAGCGCAGGGGCCGACGAGGATGTCCGACCGCGGCGTCCGCTGCGTCCAAAAGGCATGATCATGAAGCGATTTGTCTTCCGGCTCGAAACGGTGCTGCGCCACCGCAAGACGATCGAGGAGCTGCGCGAGCAAGACTTCGCTCTAGCGCAGGGCCGCCACATGGAAGCCAAGCTCCAGCTCGAAGCGCTGGAGGAGCACTACCGAAGGACGGTGGCGGAGCGGCCAGGCGCAGAGTTCGGATTCGACGCCCCGGCGATTCAGTCGCGCGAGAAGTACCTGCAGGCCGTTCAGGAGCGCATCGCGGAGCAGGCGGAGCGTGTCGAAGTGGCGCGCATCATCGCCGAAGAGATGCGGCTGGCCATGGTCGCTGCCAAGCAGGCGCGCGAGGCCGTGAGCCGGCTGCGCGAGGACGATCTGGCGGAGCACACCGCGGAAACGCAGCGACTCATGCAGGAGGGGCTCGACGAGGTCGCCGCGACGCGCTTCGCACGGTTGAATGCGGCGCGGACCAGCCCGTAGAAGGAGGCGGTAATCTTGAGCAGCGGATTTCAGGCGGCGATCGGCCGCATCCAGGAGATCGAGGCCAAGCTAGGGGTATTCCGTGCGGCGCCCCCGCCAGCGCCCGCGACACCCGCGCCGGCCGTTGCTGCCGCGCCGCTGCCGCCAGGCGTCTCCCCGGACTGGGCCGGACCTCCGTCCGGAACGCGGCTGATGCCGCCCTTCTCGGTGGCGCTGGCGCAGGCGAATGGTCAGGTGCGACTGCAGCCGCTCGGTCCGCACGCAGGGCCGTTCACTCCGCAGATCGAGGGCCTGATCAGCAAGTACTCCGCCGCCAACGGCCTCGATTCGGACGTTGTGCGGGCCGTCGTGCAGCAGGAGTCCAGTGGCAATCCGCGGGAGACCTCCGGGGTGGGGGCCCAGGGATTGATGCAGCTCATGCCGGAGACGGGCCGCATGTATGGCGTGACCGATCCGTACGATCCGGAGCAGAACATCGCGGCCGGCACACGCCACCTGGCGAACCTGATGCGCGAGTTCAAGAACCAGCTCCCG
>DATGJU010000035.1:0-6431 GCA_035295045.1 Chthonomonadaceae bacterium | reverse complement strand
TTCGAAATCGTGGATGACCTTGGCGACGCGCCGGCCTATCACGCGCTGCCCGTCGGCAATGCGGGCAACATCGCGGCCTACTGGCAGGGCTTTCGCGAGTATCACGCCGCCGGCCGCGCCTCGCGTCTCCCAAAGCTGCTGGGCTTCCAGGCCGAAGGCGCCGCGCCGATCGTCCACGGCGAGCCGGTACCGCATCCGGAGACCGTCGCGACCGCCATCCGGATCGGCAATCCGGCCGGCTGGGCGGCCGCGATCGCCGCGCGCGACGAGTCGGGAGGCCGAATCGACTTCGTTACGGACGACGAGATTCTGCACGCTTACAAGACGCTGGCCACGCTCGAAGGACTCTTCGCCGAGCCGGCCTCCGCCGCGCCGATCGCGGGCCTGCGCAAGCTCGCGGCCCAGGGCTATTTCACGGAGGCCGCGACGGTCACGGTGACGCTGACCGGTCACGGTCTGAAGGACCCGGACACGGCGCTCAGCCACTCCGCGGCGCCGCCGCTGCCCTCGCCTGCCACGCGCGACGCGGTACTCAAGATTATCTCAGCCCAGGGGTAGCCGAGCCTGGCCCGATCGGAAGCCACATGGAGGCGCGATCGAGGCGCTTCCTGAAGTCTGCGCATTTGGAGACGCTCACCTATGATGCCTGAGAAGGCCCGAGAGTATCTGCTCGCCGCGCTCGCCGGCACGCCCGAAGTCCTGGAGCGTCTCCTGGCCGGCGTTCATGCCGAAGACAGGCGCTGGGACTTTCGCCCGGACTCGTCGCGGTTCACGCTGCGTGAGGCGGTCGCGCACCTGGCCGACTGGGAGCCGATCCACGTGGAGCGTTTGTGCCGCCTCCGGGATGAGACGGATCCTTCCCTGCCGGATGTCGACGAGGGCGAGGTCGCGATCGAAAACGACTACGCGCACAGCGACCCTCACGGCAGCCTGGAGTGGATGCGCGCAGGCCGCCAGCAGCTCCTCCATGCGCTGGAGACGCTGCCCGCGGATGCGTGGACGCGGCCGGGCCTCCGAGAGGGCGTCGGCCATATCACGATCGAGAGCTTCGTGGCGATGATCGCCGGACACGATGGTTATCACCTCCGGCAGGTGGCCCAATGGCTTACCCTGGCCGATCTCGCCCTGCCGGAAGAGGGATGACCGCGACCGAGCTGCTCCTCCTCCTTCACAGCGCGCCGCACGTCGGCGAAAAGGCGCTTGCGCGCCTTCTGCGGCTCACCGCGCAGCAGCGGCTGACTCCCGACATGTTCCTGCGCATGACCGAATCGGAGTGGCAGGCTGAGTACGAGCTGCATCCGGACGCAGCAGCGGCGCTCGCCGGCCGGCGCGAGGCGCTGATCGCGCAGGGCGCGGAGCTGGCCCGCACCCTGCGCGCCTTCGACGTCCAGCTCCTCTCCGCCGAGAGCGCCACCTATCCCGGCAGACTCATCCGCAACGACGACGCGCCGCCGCCGCTCCTGTACGCGCGCGGCAGCCTGGCCCTGCTCGACCACCACTACGGGGGCGAGCGCTTTACCTTTACCATCGCCGTATCCAACGGCGCGGCGCCGGCCACGCTCGTACAGCTCGACGCGCTCGCCTCCGACCTCTCGGCGGCGGGCGGCGTGCCGGTAACCGGCCATGATCGCGCACCCTACCAGCGGCTGGCCCTCGCCGCGCAGCGCCACGCCCGGCCCACGATCTACGTGATGGATCGCGGCCTGCGCGAGGCACTGGGTCCACAGTTCGACCGCCCGCCGTTCGCCGCGGCCCGAATTCGCGACGCCGCGTTCGACCCGCAGCGCGACCTCGCACTCTCGCCCTTCCGACTGGACGCCCACAGCATCGGCGCGAACAACCGCCGCAGAGACGCCATCGTCTTCGCGCTCTCGGATATCATCGTCGCGCTGGACGTGCGACCCGGCGGGGCCATGTACGATGCATGCGCGCTCGCGGTGGCGCAGGGCCGGCCGGTCTTTGCCGCGCCAGACGGCCGCCCCGGCTGCGCGGCGCTGCTCGCCCTCGGGGCGAAGCCGCTGCCCGCCGGCGCGAGCCGGACAGCGGAAGTCCGGCGGGCGCTTCGGGCATGACGGGCCAAGTGAATATTGTCCTATAGGTCTTATAGGACTTATAGGACCTATACAACCCATACCAAATAAGCGTCCCACAAGGAGCCATCCAATGAAGCGCGTCGGGTTTATCTTGAAGGTCAAGAAGGAGAAGCTGGAGGAGTACAAGGGCACCCACAAGAGCGTGTGGCCCGAGATGCAGCAGGCGCTCCGTGACGCTGGCTGGAGCAACTACACGCTATTCGCTCGAGACGACGGCACGCTCTTCGGCTACCTGGAGACGGACGACTTCGAGCAGGCGCTCGCCCGCATGGACGGTCTGGACGTCAACACGCGCTGGCAGGCCTCGATGAAGCCCTACTTCGAGCAGCTCGAGGGCCGCCGTCCCGACGAGGCCATGCTGCAGCTCGAAGAGATCTTCCACCTGGATTGAAAGTGGGCAGCCGGCCATCGGCAATCGCGGCTCGCGGTCGCCGATCGAGATGTCACCTGGATCTGCACCAGAACGGAGGCGTCGTGCGTTCTGCTCTAGCGGGCCTCAGACTCCTTCTTGGAATCGCGCTCTTTGTCGGCGCCTTAGCCGTCTGGGCGGAGGGCCAGTCCATACCGCAAACGGCGTCCGTATATCCTGGCTGGGACACGAGGGCGGACACGTGGGTCGCCACCGACGCGCTCGGCCGCACGCTGCCCGGCTTCGCGGAGGCCGGGCCGCCGCGCCGGAACCGGACGGTCGGCATATTCTACTTCCTCTGGCACGGCGCCCACGTCAGCGGGGGCCCTTACGACATAACTAAAGTCCTCGCGGCGGACCCGGACGCTATGCACAAGCCGGACAGCCCGCTATGGGGCCCGCTCGGCGCGAACCACCACTGGGGCGAATCGCTCTTTGGTTACTACCTCTCGGATGACGACTACGTTCTGCGCAAGCATGCCCAGATGCTCTCCGATGCTGGCGTGGACGTGGTAATCTTCGACGTGACCAACCAGTTCACGTACCGGTCCAGCTACATGGCCCTGCTAAAGTCGTGGTCCGAGGTGAGGGCCGCTGGTGGCCGCACGCCGCAGGTCGCATTCCTCACGCCCTTTTGGGACCCGGAGCGGGTGGTGCGCTCGCTCTACGCCGATCTTTACGGACCGGGGCATTACCGCGATCTTTGGTTCCGCTGGGACGGCAAGCCGCTCATCCTTGCCGATCCGGCGCTTGTCGGCGCCGGCGAGGGGACACGCGAGCAGAATTCGCCTGCGCCGCTTCTTCCAGGTCACACGCTGGGCCAGTCGTTTCACGCCTCACGCCCGTTCCATTCGGTTTCCGGCCGCTTTCCGACCTGGGCGACGAAGGGCGCCGGCATGACTCTCACGCTGCGGCGAGACGGGCCGGCGGGACGGCGGCTCGCCTCCCGGCGCGTTCGCGATGTCGCCGACAACGATTGGGTGTCGCTCGCGGTCAAGTGGCAATTACCGCCCGGCAGCTACTATCTTGAGGCCTCGGAGCCGCGCGGCAAAATCGGCTGGTGGAGTAACACGTCCGATGTCTATTCCGGCGGCCAGGCCTATGCCGATGGCGCGGCCGCGGTCGGAGACAGGACGATACAAACCGAACCGGCGCCCGGCAACGGCGACCTCCGCTCGTTCTTCTCGTTTCGGAAGCCGCAGGCGGACTATTTCCAGGGGCCGACGGGGCGGGACCAGTGGAGTTGGCTGGAGGTATCGCCACAGCACGTCTATCGCAACGTAAGGGGCGAGAAGGAGCAGATGTCCGTCGGCGTAGCGCAGAACGCGGTCGGCAATCGCCTGGGCAGCATGAGCGAGCCGGGCGCGCGCGGGCGCAGCTTCCACAACGGCGCCGCCGATGCGTCGCCGGGCGCCGTTCGGCACGGCTACAACTTCGCGGAGCAGTTCGACCGGGCGCTCAAAGAGGACCCGAAGTTCCTTTTCGTCACCGGCTGGAACGAGTGGTTTGCGGCGAGGTACAACGAATTCCTGGGAGTGAAGCTGCCGGTGATGTTCGTCGACACATTCGATGAGGAGCACAGTCGGGACATCGAGCCGATGAAGGGCGGCCACGGCGACGACTACTACTACCAGCTCGCCGCCTACGTCCGTCGCTACAAGGGCGTCCGCAAGCCGCCATCTGCGGGCGCGCCGAAGACTATCGCCATCGACGGCGATTTCCGCCCGTGGGATTCGGTGCGGCCCGAATATCGCGACGACATTGGCGACGTGGCGCGGCGCGATCACCCGGCGTGGGACAACGTGACGCGCTACGTGAACACCAGCGGCCGCAACGACTTCGTGCTGCTCAAGGTTGCGCGGGACGCGGATAACCTCTACTTCTATGCGCGGACCAAAGACCCAATTTCGCCGTGCACCGACGGGCATTGGATGATGCTTTTCCTCAAGACTGGGACCGCCGTGAACTGGGAGGGCTACGACTTCGTGGTAAACCGCACGCCGCCAGGACCGCGCACCGCGACCCTGGAGCGGAGTCGCGGCGGCTGGAGCTGGGAGCAAGCCGCGGAGGTGCGTTATCGGGTGGCGGGAAACGAATTGATGCTGGCGATCCCCCGCGCCGCGCTCGGCCTCGCCGAGCCGCGCAAGCCGCTCACCATCGACTTCAAGTGGGCTGACAATATCCAGAAGGAGGGCGAGATCGACGAATTCACCGTGAACGGCGACGCCGCCCCCAACGGCCGCTTCGCCTACCGGTACAGTGTACCAAAATGAGTGGAACTGCGCACTCACCCAATCGAGGGAGCCGGCCGTGGCAGGGCCAATCGCACGATCTTTTGGCGGAAGCAAGCAACGGAGGATCGCGACGGATGGAAAGGGACACCCGCCGCGCCAAAGCTCGCGCGGCGCCGTGGGCCGGTCGCCGCGCGGAGATACTGGCGGCGATGCAGCGGGTAATGGGCCCGCTGCCGGGGCCGGAGAGTCGCGTCCCGCTGGATCTGCGCGTCGAGAGCGAGGACCGGCTCGACGGATACGTTCGGCGGAAGATCAGCTACCAGTCCGCGCCGGGTGAGCGCGTACCGGCGTGGCTGCTTGTGCCGACGGCCAGGCGAGGCCGTTTGCCTGCGATGCTCGTTCTGCACCAGACGACCGCGATCGGCAAGGACGAGCCGGTCGGGCTGGGCGGACTGCCCAACATGCACGTGGGCCAGGAGCTCGCGGAGCGCGGCTTCATCGTGCTCGCGCCGGACTATCCCACGGTCGGCGAGCACCAGATCGACGTCTACGCGCACGGCTGGCAGAGCGGGAGCATGAAGTCGATCTGGGACAACATCCGCGGCGTCGACCTCCTGCAGACGCTGCGCGAGGTGGACGGGAAGCGGATCGGCGTCATCGGCCACTCGCTTGGCGGGCATGACGGCCTCTTCACGGCAGCATTCGACCCGCGTATCCGGTGCGTCATCACGAACTGCGGCTTCACCGCGTTCGCCCACTACTATGGCGGCGATCTCACCGGCTGGTCCGGCCCGCGCTACATGCCGCGCATTAAGTCGGAGTTCCCGACGCCGGACCGCATGCCGTTCGACTTCCAGGACGTGCTGGCCGCGATCGCGCCACGCGCGCTGTACGTCTCCGCGCCGCAGCACGACGCCAACTTCGACGTTACCGGCGTGCGCGAAGTCGTCGCGAAGGTCGAGCCGATCTACGCGCGTCTTCACGCCGCAACTCGGTTCGCCGTCGTCTACCCCGACTGTGCGCACGACTGGCCCCCGGCCGAGCGCGCCGTCGCCTACGCCTGGCTCGACCGCCAGATGCGCCGCAGTGCCCCGCAGCCTGAAGCGCGCTGACGCGTCAGCGCTTTCCTCCAGGAGACATGTCGTCGCCGCCGCGGCAGCAGCGGCGGTCGCGGCGAACGCGTCGGGATCGCCGGGGATGCGCGGCGATTACCGCTGGTCGTGCGGCACGGTCACGACTACCGTCGCGATGGCGGTATTGCCCGCTTTGTCTCTCCCTTGCACAGTGACGGTGTAGGTCCGCCCGGCTATGTCGGTTCCATTGCGGCGAGCTTCGAGGCTGACGGTGAAGGAGTAGCTTCCGCCGGCGCCGATAGCGAACGTGCCCGAGGGCTGCGCAAGGCCGTAGCTGTCCACTGTGGAATAGGTCCCGCTGGCGAGGTCGACACCCGATCCGCTGTCACTGATTGTGCCCGTGATTACGACAGGCATCGACTTGCCGCTCGGCGGCCAGAGTGAGGTGACATTCGCGGCGGCGGTGAGCGATGGAGGAGTCGTATCTACGGCCAGGGAGAACACCGTGCCGAGGTGAAATCCGCCCTGGGTTGTGGTCCCGTACACGAGGCCGTTGCTGCCTTCCAGCAGGCGAGCGTACGGAAATGCGCCATCGGGGCCGCTAAAGCTGTGCAGCGTGCTG
>DATGJU010000034.1:0-4791 GCA_035295045.1 Chthonomonadaceae bacterium | reverse complement strand
TCGGACTGAGAATTGTGAACAGCTCCAGCCGGCTCGCCGCGAGGAGCGCCGCGGACGCCCAATAGCCAGTTGCGAGCTGCATGATCTGCGAGGGGTCGGGCCCCTGGTCCGGCATGATGGCCTCCGATGCGCATGGTCTGTTGGCAGGGGCCCGCAGGTCTTATAAGACCTATAAGCCGTTCTAACCCGCCAACTGCTTCAATATAACGCCGCAGACCTCCGCCGCGGCGATCTGCGGCGTCTCAAGAAGGCCGGCGCTCTGTGTGATAAGCAGTGGGCCGTCGGCCGGATCGTCGGTTGGGCGGCCGTGCGAGCCGCGGACAAGTGTGGCGTCCAGCGGGATCAGCTCCATCATGTAGCGGAAGCCCAGCTGCTTCTTCAGCAGCGTCCAGCCGGCTTTGAGCGCCGGCGTCCGGATAGACGGGTCTATGAACAGCTCCGCCGGGTCGTAGCCAGGCTTGCGGTGGATGTCCACGGTCCTCGCGAAATCGGGCGCGCAGCGGTCGTCCATCCAATAGTAGTACGTGAACCAGGCATCGGCGCAGGCGATCGCCACCAGGTCGCCGGCCCGCGGGTGGTCGAGGCCGGCCAGCCGCTTCGCCTCGCCCTCCAGCACGCTCTCAACGCCCTCCGCCGCCTCCAGGACGCGCCGCACGTCCGGCAGACGGTCCGGGTCGTTCACGTAGACGTGCGCGACCTGATGGTCCGCCACGGCGAATGCCGCGCTTGCGCCGGCATCGAGCAGCTCCCGTCCCAGCTCCTCGCGAACGGCGAGCAGGCCGCGCTCGCGGAGCAGGCGGTTCGGGTGGATCGGACGCCGCACCGGAGTGATTCCGTATTCCGAAAGTACGATCGGGGCGACGCCCAGGTTCTCCAAAAAGCCGATCAGGTCGGCGCAGACCCTGTCGACTTCACGGAGGTCACGCTGAACGGCGCCGACGTCCGGTCCGTGGCGCTGCAGAGCGTAGTCGAGGTGCGGCACATAGACCAGCGTCAGCGTCGGCGCGCGCTCCGCAACGATTCGCTTCGTGGCAGCCGCGATCCACTCGCTTGACCGGATCGACGTCTTCGGCCCCCAGAAATCGAATAGCGGAAACTGGCCAAGTTCTCGGTTCAGCGTATCGCGAAGGCCTCCCGGCTGTGTGTAGATGTCGGAGACCTTGCGACCGTCGGCAGGATACATCGGCCGCGGCGTCACGGTCCAGTCCGCCGACGAGTACATGTTGTACCACCAGAAGAGGTTGGCGCAGGTGAAGCCGGGCTCCGCCTCGCGAGCCGTCTCCCAGACCTTCGTGGCCTGGACCAGGTGGTTGGACTGGCGCCAGAACTTCACCTCGCATTCGTCCCGGAAATACCAGCCGTTACCGACAATGCCGTGCCGCTCCGGGAGGACGCCCGTAAGATAGGTCGCCTGCGCGCTGCACGTGAGGGCGGGCGTCACCGCGGCGATCGTGGCCGTCTGCCCGCGCGCGGCCCAGGCGGCCAGAAACGGGGTGTGCTCGCCGAGCAGCGCAGGCGTCAGCCCGACGACGTTAAGGACAGCTGTTTTGCGCATGGCGCTCAGATGGACCGGGACTCACCTGTTCCATCACCCACCGGTATTCCCGCTCGATCGATTCCCTTAGCGGAACCCGCAGGTTCGGCGGGAGCACGTCCCAGGTGTAGGTCTCGATCTCGAGGTGGCGCGTCAGGCCGTCGCGGCGCACGGCATCGAGCACGCGCGGAATCTCCCCCTGGGTCGAGCCGAACTCACCGTAGTCCTCGACGAACAGCGGAACATGGTAGTGGATGCGCCACTCCTCTGCCTCGGGATCGTCCGGCGCCGCGAGCGCGGCGGGCAGATCGGGATAGTGGCGCACAGGTCCGCTCCGGCGCCGCTCAAGAACCTGGTGCAGATAGGTCGATTCGGCGAATGGCTGCAGGCTGCGCCGGAGCTGCGCGCGCGCCTCGGCTCCTGGCGGCTGCGGCGCGCGGATAGCCGAGCTGATCTGGATGCGGCCGATTCCCATGCCGGCGTCCGTGAGCCGCTGGAGCGCTGCGACGCCGTCCTCATAGGCGACCGCGAAGTGGCAGGTGTCGAAGCAGACCTGCACATGGTCTCGAAGGCACTGATCCGCCGCGGCGCCGGAACAGCCGAGCGCGCTTGCGAGCAGCGGCGCTCCAACCGGGAGCAGAGACTCAGTGAACCAGGCCGCGGTGTCCCCGCTGTTCTCGATTAGGCCGTCGGGCTCCGGCTCGATGTCGAGATGAATCCAGCGGCCGGTCGCCTCCCGAAGGCGCGCCATCGCCGACACGACCTGGACGATATGCGCGACCATACGGTCCATCTCCGCGCCGGCCGCCGGTACCAGCCACGCCCTGTAGCTCAGCGGGCTGGTCGAAATGCCGCCGTCCAGGCCCTCCGGCAGCAGCGCCGCGAGGATCTCCACGAGGCGGACCGTGTATTGGACGCGCTCGGCAGATCGCCAGTCCGGCGCGAATACGTCCTCCTTGATCACCCGATTGTGGAACTGCCCAAATGGAAAGCCGTTGATGATTGCGACGCAGAGCCCTTCGTCGTCCAGAAATCTACGGAATTCGTCCAGGCGGGCCGGCTCGGCGAGCGCTGCGGCGGCGACCGCGGAGAGCCGCAGCCCGACGCCGAACGGCCGGTCGGGGGCGAGCAGGCGCTTGAGTGGAACGGTGTAGGTGCGCAGGCTGTCCAGCACCTCGTCCCAGCTCTCGCCAGGATGGATGTTCGTGCAGTAGGTCAGGTGCAAAGGGGAATTGTCTGCTAGCTGCATGGCGGTTGGACCCGGGCCGATCGGGAAGTATGTGCAGGGGACTCGGGGCCGTCGTATCGGCCGTTCACGCTACGCCCGGCGCGAGCGCGGACACCCGATCGCGGGCGACGGGCAGGCTGAACTTCGGCGATTGGCTCAGGAAGGCGACCGGGTTGTCGTAGACGATCTTGCGAATGAGCGATTCCGGGTGACGCCGCCGCCGCATCTCCAGGATGAAGTGGGACACGGCCGCCGGCACGCTCGGTCCCCAGTCGCACGCGGAGGCGACGCAGATCCGTTCCGTTCCGTGCGTCTCGATCATGTCTACGGCGCGCTGCGCGGAGACCTTCGTCTGCGGGTAGAGAGTGATCCCGGTCCAGTAGCCCGCGTCGAGGATCATCTCGATCGTATGCTCCTCGGCATGGTCGATCATCACCCGGCTCGGCGAGACCACGTCGTAACAGCTCAGCGAGTCGATCGTGACGCGCGTGCCCTTGTACTTGTCCTCCAGGTGAGGCGTGTGGATATGGATCAGCTGGCCGTGCGCGAGCGCGATCTCCACGTGGTCGCGAAACGTCGCCACCTCGTTCCGAGTTACGCGGTTCATACCGATCTCGCCGATGCCGAGCACGGTTGGCCGCTCCAGAAACTTCGGTATGCGAGCGAGCACCTTCGCTGCCATAGCGCGGTCGTCACCCTCCTTCGGGTTCATGCAGATCCACGCGAAGTGACGGATACCATACTGGGCGGCCCGCTTCGGCTCGAATTCGGTGAGCTGCCGAAAATAGTCCTCGAATCCATCCGCGGAGGAGCGGTCCCAGCCTGCCCAGAAGGCGGGCTCCGTTACCGCGACGCAGCCGGTCAGCGCCATCTGCACGTAGTCGTCCGTGCTGCGCGACACCATGTGCGCGTGCAGGTCGATGTACTCCATTACCGCGCTTCCTGCGCCGCGGAATCGACCCGGCGCTCAGCGAGGGGGGCCTCGCGGTGGTCGAGACCCTCGGCTCCCGGCGCCGGCGACACCGCAGCCGCCCTGCCGCCCGCATCGAACGCGCCCGACGCGCTTTTGCGGTCCAGCGCCTCCAGAGGCGCGGTGGTCGGGTCGCTAAAGATTATCTGGACCGCCTCCACGCGGTTCGGTCCCGCGCCGGCGAGCGCTGCGACGGCCTCGCGGAACGCCGCTATGCGGTACTCGTCCGACGTGCCGCCGGCCGTCGCGCGGTCGAGACGGTCCAGGAACGCGGCGATGTCCAGCAGCTTCGTACGGTTCTCGATGAAGTACTCGTCTACCAGGTCGACGAATGACATTGTCGGCGGCAGCTTGCTCACGACGGGGCTCCAGGCAAGTTGGCGGCGGCCGGAAGCTGCACAACGGATGGGCTCGCAGGGTCGGTCGGATCGGAGCGGTCGGCCGCATGCGACCGGCCAAGCGAAGCTCGGCTTGCCGCAGCGTCTCTGACTACGGCGAATGCGGCGCTGCCGGCGCCGGCAGCGATTGGCTGGGCCCGTCGCAGAAGGCGCTGGCCCTCTATCTCCCGTAAGCGTCCGATGCTTTCCGCCACAAGGGCGGGATCGATCCGATGGACCTCGACGCCGTGGCCGATCTGGTCCAGCAGCATTACCGTGAGCCGGCCGCCGAGATGCTCCTTGAACTCCGTCAGACCATGCAGCAGGCAGCGGGTATCGTCGGGCTGATCGAGGAACGCGTTCGCCTCCGGTACGTACAGTGCGTATCCGAGGTCCGACAGCAGCGCGACGATGCGCCGCCAATCTTGCTCCGGCAATATGCCGGCGAGGTGCGAATAGGTCGCATCCAGCGCGATGCCGATGGCCACCGCTTCGCCATGCCGCAGTGCGAATCCAGTGACCTGCTCCAGTTTGTGCGCGGCCCAGTGACCGAAATCGAGCGGCCTTGACGAGCCCGCCTCGAACGGGTCGCCGCTGGTCGCGATGTGGCGCAGGTGCAGCTCCGCGCAGCGGCGGATCAGTGCGCGCATCGCCCCCATGTCGCGTCCGGCGAGCGGCTCCG
>DATGJU010000033.1:0-4722 GCA_035295045.1 Chthonomonadaceae bacterium | reverse complement strand
CGACCTGCGAACATCCCGGAGATGGAGTACCAGATCCGCCGGTTCCACAGCTTTCTGTGGGCCAGCGGCGGATGCTTCAACGACTTCAATATTCACCACATCGACCATCTCTGCTGGATGAAGAACGCCTGGCCGGTGAAGGCGCAGGCGCTCGGCGGCCGGCACTATCGCGGCAACAACATAGACCAGAACTTCGATACCTATTCGGTCGAGTACACGTTCGGCGACGGCACCAAGCTGCTCTTCGACGGCCGGTGCATGGATGGCGCAGCGGGGATCTACTCCAGCTACGTCCACGGCAGCAAGGGCACGGCGATTGCGTCACGCTACGCGGATTGCGGCCGGCCGTCCAGCATCTACAGCGGCACTGCAATCGACCCCGCCAAGATGACCTGGGAGTCTAAGGACAACAGCGACCCATACCAGAACGAGTGGGACGAGTTGATCCAGGCGATCCGGCAGGACAAGCCCTACAACGAGGCGAAGCGAGGCGTCGAGGCGAGCATCACATGCAATATGGGCCGCATGGCCGCGCATACCGGCCAGGAGATCACGTTCGAGGCCGCGCTGAACAGCGACCAGCGGATGGCGCCGGGGCTCGAGAAGCTGACTGTTGATTCGCCGCCGCCGCTGCAGGCCGGCCCCGACGGCAAGTACCCGGTTCCAATGCCGGGCCAGAAGGGCCTGCGCGAGTACTGACCTCCGGGCACTGTCCGCGAATACCGCAGGCAGCGGCATAAGGGCAAGGCGCGGAGCTCGCTCCGCGCCTTGCCCTTATGCTGAGAGCAACGCCGCGCTTACGGGCAATCGCGGTCCCGGTAGCGATACCGCACGCGATGGTAGTCCTCGCTCCAAACGCGAACGTGCCGCGACGGAACGTAGAAGTCCGGCTCGCTGTAGCGCCGAACGCGAAACGCGATCGCCTCGCGTCGCGGCTCCGGGCAGATCAGCGGCTCGCGGTCGGCGACCACTGCACGGCGCCGGACGTGGAAACGGACCTCCGGCTCTACGATCTCGCGGTCGCGATATACGACGCGCTCAGGGCCTGGCACGTATACCGTATGATCGACTACGCGCTCGGGCCCGGTCACGTAGACAGTATGGTTCACAACCACGGTGCGGACCGCCGGTCGGGGCGATCGATGAAACGCGACATGCTGCGGGCTTACGCGGCGCGCAACGTGGCGATGATGCGCAACGCGATGGCGCGCGACGTGGCGCTTGGGGCATGCGGCCGCGGGCAGCGCCGCCGCGACTGCTATCGCCGCCACGGCCCCGGCCACACCACACGCCCGACTCCAGGTTGCCATTGCTTCTTCCTTTCTTCGGGGCGCTTCCTACACAGATACGGATTCCCGCGCGATTCGTGACATTGTCTTGGCCGGTCTCTGCGGTAGGGGCGTTCCGGCCGGGAGGAATCGCCCGGATCGCTCTCGAACCCGACGGGGTTTATGCCACGACTCGTCGCCGACCGTGGAAGAGGGCTAAATGGCGATGCGAATTGAATCCGGCGCCGAGTGGGCGGCCCGCGCAAGGACGCACCTGTTCTCTGCGCCGACCGTTCGCGCCATCATAGCCGCGACGCTCGCGCTCACCGTGTCCTGCGGGCCGCCTCCGGCGGCGCCGGCGCCAGCTCCATCACTCACAGCGGCCAGGGAACAGGCCCGGCAGGCCGGGCTGCCGGCTGCCGTCGATGAGCTCCAGCAGGCCATCCCGCCGACCGGGCGCAATGCCGCGCCGCTCTATCGCGAGCTGACGGCTTTAATGAAGGCCAGGCCGGCGGTAGGCGACGACAAGGTCGCCCTGGCCGGCGTCGGCCGGAGGCCGCTTACGCCGAAACAGGTGATGCAGCTACGCAGTGCATTCGCGCATCGATCCGACATAGGCGCGCTAATTCATCGGGCGGCGGGGATGCCGGACTGCGTGTTCAGCCGTTCGTGGCGTCAGGGCGCCGCTATGCAGTTTCCCGAGTTCGCCGTGATGCGCAGCGCGGCGCGGTGGCTCTCTGCCGAGAGCGCGCTGCAGCTTTACGATGGAAGGCCGATCGAGGCCATCCGCACGGCGGCGCTCCTGTTTGGAGTTGCGGATCACGCCGCGAACGACCCTATGCTCATCGCCTATCTGGTCTCCGTGGCCATCGACGCAATCGCGTACGCAGGCATGGAGCGGATTCTCTACGCGGCCGGCGTCCGGCCCGGCGTCGCGGACTCGGTGCGGCGGGCCTTCGAGCGGGGACCGCGACCGAAGAGCCTCTCGTTCGCGCTGCGGGGTGAGGTCGTACTGCCACTAATAGAGGTGGAGCGGTTGCGCTCGACGAGTCCGGCCGCCTACGAGAACGACTATAAGAGACTGGCTTCCGAGGCGGGCGCCCAGGCTCCCCCTCCGCTTTCAGATGAGGACCGCAGGCATTGGGACCGGTTCGTGGATCGCACGCAGGCGATCTACCTGAGCTATCTTGCGCGTCTAGTCGTGGCGGCGGACCGCCCGTATATTGAGTCCCGGCCCGTATTCGAGCAGGTTGCGCGGGAGGCCGAGAGTCGCAAGAACGATTCGGCTGCGTCTACTTCCGCCATCGTGATTCCGGCATATGCGCAGGCTAACGTGCGGCGCGCGCAGGACATTACAAGGCAAGTAACTCTCGAAGCTTCCGCGGCAATCCTCGGCTTTCGCGCGAAGCACGGCGCACTCCCAGCCACGCTAGGCGCTGCAATGCCGAAGCCTCCCACCGATCCGTTCGACGGCAAGGCGCTACGCTACCGCCAGGAGGGCGCCGGCTTCGTGGTTTGGAGCGCCGGCCCGACCGGCCGCTTCGATGGCGGCACGCCGGCGCAGAAGCCCGACGCCAAGGAGACGGCGTTCCGTTGGCCGATGCCCGGCTATCTCAAATAGCCGCTCGCACAGCGAGTCCGGCCTTTCGGATCGACTGGCAGCTTCCCGGGCGCGGATTCTACAAAGCCGGCTTCGAGATGCGCAACCTCGCGGGCCACGCCGCCATGGAGCTGGACGATTTCGAGCTGAGATAGGCGGCGCGACCCACGCCGTACCGGCAATAACGCGGAAACCGGAAACCGGGTGGAACCTTTTGCGCTCTTGCGCGTGGTTCAGGAACCGAGACCGGTCGTTGGCCCCGCACCACGCAGCAGACGCGGCTGCGCTGAAGCACGGAGAGGATCAGTGTCACCGATGGATCAAAGCGTTACCAGGCGTCAGGCTGCGGCTATCGTGGCGGGCAACGTCGCAGCCGCCTCCGCCGCGCTACTCGGCCGCGCGCCGGCCGCCGGCGCGGCGCGACTGCCGGGCAAGCCACGGCCGCTGATGCACGACTTCATGGGCCTTAACGTCCACACTGTGCAGTTCAAGCCGGAGCTGTACAAGCCGGTCTGCCGCCTGCTGCGCGACTATCACGGCTTGAATTGGGACGTCGGCGATGACACCGACTATGCGCCACGCTTCCCCATGGCGCGCAACGGTGTCGATTGGAAGGCGCTCTACGGCGGCTGGTCGGCGGCAGGCTACGCCGTGGACGTCTGCGTCATGTTCGGCGCGACCAAGCCGGACCGCTGGAAGGACATGGCGCGCGACGCCGCGGCGTACGGTGAGGCGTTCGCCCGCTACTTTGGGCCGTCCGGCGCACAGCGGTTTGTAGAGAGTATGGAGATCGGCAATGAGCCGGGCAACTACAGCGACGCGCAGTACCGGACCCTGTTTGAGAACATGGCTCGCGGCGCGCGGAAGGGCGATCCGAAGCTGCTCATCTCGACCTGCGCCACCGTCCCGGGCAAGAGCGAGCAGTACGCGAAGAGCCTGTCCTGCGTAAAGGGGCTGGAGCCGCTCTACGACGTGATCAATCTGCACACCTACGCCTTCGCGGAGCAGTACCCGACCTGGCGCCGGAGCTACCCGGAGGATCCCAAGATCAAGTACCTGACGCCGATCTCGGACAGCATCGCATGGCGCAACGCGAATGCGCCCGGCAAGGCGATCTGGGTGACCGAGTTTGGCTGGGACGCCTCGATGAAGCCGCCGCCGAAGACGGGCGACTTTAGCCGCTGGATGAGCTCGACGGAGACGCAGCAGGCGCAGTACCTTGTCCGCTCGTTTCTCGTGTTCTCCGCAATGGACGTAGACCGGGCGTATATCTACTTCTTCAATGACGAGGATGAGCCGCAGCTCCACGGCTCGTCCGGCATAACGCGCCACTTCGCGCCGAAACCGGCGTTCCACGCGGTCGCGCACCTCTACAGTACGCTCGGTGGCTACCGGCTCGCGCGAACGGTCGCGAAGGAGGAGGGTCGGCTCTACGCCTACGAGTACGTCAGCGGCGCCAGACCGAAGGAGCGCATCTGGGCCGTCTGGTCGCCGACGGGAACGAACGAGGAGCGTGAGGCGACATTGCCCGCTCCCGGCGGAGCCGTCGTCCGCGCGGAGCGGATGCCGCTGAAGCCCGGCGCGGCCGAGTCGGTGCGCTTCACCGTTCGACCCGACAAGTCGCTGGCGCTCACGATCACCGAATCTCCTGCCTATCTCTGGATCCGCTAGGCCGCGCGGGCACGCCGGCCTGACCTCACTACCCTCCGAAGGTTGGGGGTCGTCCGGCTCCGCGCGGACTAGCGATTTCGCGGCGCGTCGCCGCGAAATCCACCATTTCGCACCCTCCTCGCACCCTCGCCTATCCTCCCGTTGTCGAAATGCCTCTCTGATATACGACAAGGTAGTAGATGT
>DATGJU010000032.1:0-15507 GCA_035295045.1 Chthonomonadaceae bacterium | reverse complement strand
AAGCCGGTTGGAACCCTGTCCCCGAGACCTCGCCGGCAGGCCGACCCTCGCGCGAGGGCGAAACCGCCGCTGCGCCGCGGAATTAAGGCCCTCCGGCACGAATGTGGCCGCGTTGAGCCGTTTCACCAGACTGGAGCGCTGTCATGCCCGCACGGCCCCTCATCCTCGCCCTCGCCGCCGCCTGCCTCGCGCTTTGTCCGTGTGCCAGGGCGCAGCAGCCTGCCCAGTCGCCGCAGCCACTGGCTGGTGAGTCGCAGGCTCCTGCCGCGAAGTACCCGCCCGGCCTGACTGTGATAGCGGTAACCAACGGCTCTCCGGCAGAGCTGGCCGGTCTCGAGGCCGGCGACGTGATCCTCTCCCTTGACGGCACCCCCCTTGTGTACGAGTCGCAGATTGCTCCTTTGCGCGACCGCGCGCGCATGTTGGACCGTAGGGCCGTGCCACTCGTCATTCGGTCCGGCGCGCAGAAGCGAACACTTTCGCTGCGCCTGGCCGCAGACCTCGGCATCTGGGCTAGGCCGCCGCTCCCGGAAGACGCTCTTCGGCGCTACACGGCCGCGCGCACACCGCCGAAGGAGCGCGACGCAGACATGCTGGCCCGAGTGATCGATGCCGCGAAGATGGCGGGTAGAAGCGGAGACATGCGGGCGTCGGCCGCGCTTTGGCGGCAGGCGGTACTTCTGGCGCCGGCGGGCTCAACGGTGGAAACGGATGCGATCACCGCCTGCAGGACCGCCGCCGAGAGGGCTGGCGATGCCATCTTGGCAGCAGGTTGCATAGAGTCGCTGGGCATTGCCGCTCGCACTCGCGGCCGCCTGGATGTGGCGGAGACGCTTTCCAAGCAGGCTCTCGCAATAGAGGAGAAGCTCGCGCCGGGCTCGCTCATTCTGGGGATCACACTCAACAGCCTGGGCATCGCCGCCCATACGCGCGGCCTGTTGGACGAATCGGAGGCTTACTTTCGGCGTAACCTGGCTATAACGGAGAAGCTTGCGCCCGGCTCACAGGACTTGGCGATGACGCTTAACAACCTTGGTGGTGTCGCCGCAGATCGCGGCCGGCTGGACCAAGCGGAGGAGCTTTTCAAGCACGCACTGACCGTCATGGAGAAGGTGGCGCCAGGCTCACTAGACCTCGCAGCGACGCTGAACAACATTGGCGTCATCGCCAGCGAGCGTGGCCGCCAGGACCAAGCGGAGGCGATCTACAAGCGGGCGCTCGCGATTCGCATGCGGCGATTACCCGGCTCGATTGACACGGCGACGTCTCTTGACACGCTCGGCGTTGTCGCGTACGAACGCGGCCGGCTCGATGAGGCCGAGGCTTTGCACAAACAGGCGCTAGTAATTAAGGAAAAGCTTGCGCCCGGCTCGCTGGGCCTGGCGATGACGCTTGCCAACCTGGGCCTCGTCGCTAAGGATCGAGGCCGGCTCGATGAGGCCGAGGCGTACCACAAGAAGGCCCTGATGATCTTTCAGAAGCTTGCGCCCGGCTCGCTGGGCTTGGCGATGACGCTTAGCAACCTGGGCATCGTCGCTGAGGATCGCGACCGGCCGGACGAAGCGGAGGCGCTGCACAAGCAGGCGCTGGCAATTAAGGAGAAGCTTGCGCCGGGCTCGCTGAATTTGGCGAGGACGCTTAGCAACCTGGGCTTTGTCGCCAGGGATCACGGTCGGCTGGATGAAGCCGAGGCTTATTATCGGCGCGACCTCGCGATAACGGAGATGCTTGCACCCGACTCACTGGCCCTGGCGACAACGCTCGATAACCTTGCAAGAGTCGCCGAGGATCGCGGCCGGCTGGACGAAGCGGCGGGGCTGTTTCGGCGCTCGTGGGAGATCATGCGGACTCAGGCGCAACAGGCGCGGGGCGATGCGGCCCGGCAGGAATTTGGCGTGAAGACGGGCTACGTCGCGGCGGACCTGGTCGCCATATTGATAAAGGAGCGGAAGCAGGACGCAGCCTTCGCGATCCTAGAGCAGGGGCGCGCCCAGGCGCTGGCTCAGGAGCTCTCGGACCGTGGCGTCACCGAGCATGTCGCGCCTGCGAAGGAGTGGACCGCGTACGAGACGGCGCGGGAGCGCCACGATGCCGCGTTCAAGCGGGCGGAGGGTGCGGCGGAGGCGGCCGGCCGGGCAGAGGCGGGCCTCCAGAGCGGGCGCGCGCAGCAGGCGGACGCGGCGGGGCAAGATGCGCGCGAGCAGGCGCTCAAGGTCGCAAACGAGGCGTACGCACCGCTACGGCTTGCAGAGGCCAGTGCTCGCGAGGAGCTGACCGCTGCGTGGACGGCGCTGCGACAGGCATGCCGGCTCGCCGCGCCGGAGACGGTCGACCCCGAGGCTGCAAGGAAGCGGCTGCGGCCGGACACGTTGATGCTCGAGTTCTCGGTCAGTCAGTCTTCAGTAACTCTGATCATGATCTCGGCTACCGGAATCACATTCATCCCCTTGCCGGACAAGCCAAGCGTCCTAGAGGCGGATGTCCAGAGTCTCTATAGGACGACCGCCCGAGACAGCGGGCACCGCGCCACGGCCCAAGACGGCGGGCGCGATGCGGAAGAGGCAACAGCGCTGGCAGCCGGCCCACGGGCCTTGCGATCCCTGTTCCAGAAGCTGTTCCCGCCGGAGGCGCAGGCGGCGATCCACAGCGCGAAGCGGATCGTGATCTCGCCGGACGGCTTTCTCTGGGACGTGCCCTTCGCCGCGCTCATTACCAACGCGTCCGGCCCGCCCGAGTACCTCGGCCTGCAGAAGGCGCTCTCGTACGCCCAGTCGCTCACCGTACTCACCATGAAGCAGCGCGATACGGGCGCGGGGCATGGCGCGCTCATCGTCGGCAATCCTGTCTACTCGGCGAAGGCGCGTAAGGATCTGATCGCCAGCGCCGCGAAGGTCGGCCGCACGGCTGCAACCGGAGGCGGCTCCGTGAAGAACACCTCGCCCGGCGACGACTCCCATGCGGTTGCCATCGCCGGCCGCGCGGCCGGGCAGAGCAACCGCACGGACCCGAAGCCGGCCGTCCATCGCGCCGGCTCGGCAGCGGGCTCCGCGGCGCACGCGCAGACCGCAGCGACCCTCGCCGTCCACAATCCCCCGGTCAATCCAGGCGTGAAACTGGCCGGCCACCGGCGCTCCAGCGAGCGCTCGATGCTCACGCGTGACGGCGAGGCTCCTCGGCAGCTCCCGCACGCGGAGGAGGAGGCGAAGCGGATAGCTGCGCTCTACCACGCGGAGGCGCACACCGGCGTCGAGCCGACGGAAGGCTGGCTGCGGAAGCACATCGGCGATGCGAAGATCGTCCACCTGGCGACGCACGGCTACCTGCATCCCTACTCGGCCCAGTCGAGCGGCGTGCTGCTCGCCGTACCGGACAAGACGCCGCCCGAGGGAAAGTTCGACGACGACGGGGCGCTGCAGGCCTGGGAGATCTGGAGCCTGAAGCTCAAGGCCGACCTGGTCGTCCTCTCCGCCTGCGAGACCGGCCGGGGATCGCCGGAGCCGGGAGAGGGGCTGATCGGTCTTACCCGCTCGCTGCAATATGCCGGCGCGAAGAGCATCGTTGCCAGCCAGTGGAAAGTCGCGGACGACAGCACTGCCGCATTGATGACCGCCTTCCACCGCTACCTGCTAGCCGGCAAGGAGCGAGACGAGGCGCTGCGCCTCGCTATGGTCGAGACCGCCTCCAACAAGAACGGCGCCTGGTCCGATCCCTACTACTGGGCGCCCTTCCTCCTCGTCGGCGAGACCGGCAGGATGCCATAGCACCCGCGACGGGCAAGCCCTTCGCACCCGCACGCGGGTACCCGGTGCCTGCGGGACTTGCGACGGGCTACAGCGAAGGGCTTGTCCGTCGCCGCAGCATGTCCGTCGCCCAGCGGCGCAGAACCTCGTTCAAGGAAGGATCGAGAGATGATAGAGCCAGAGCCGCCCGTCCGCCTCACGCACCTCGTCAAATCCGCCGGCTGCGCGGCCAAGATCGGGCCCGCGAAGCTGCGCCACGTGCTTGGCGCCCTCACGCTGCCGATCGATAAGGACCTGCTCGTCGGCCTGGCAACGGGCGACGACGCCGGCGTATACAGGCTCTCAGGCGACGTGGCGCTCGTCCAGACCGTCGACTTCTTCCCGCCGATCGTCGACGATCCGTATCTGTTCGGCCAGATCGCCGCGGCGAACGCACTGTCTGATGTCTACGCAATGGGCGGCAAGCCGCTCACCGCCATGAACATCGTCTGCTTCCCGATCGAGGCGCACGGCCCGGCGCTGCTGGAGGCGATCCTCCGCGGCGGCGCGGACAAGGTGGCCGAGGCCGGCGCGCTGCTCGTCGGCGGCCACAGCGTCGAGGACGCGGAGCCGAAGTACGGCCTCTCGGTGACCGGCGTGATCCATCCCGACCACGTCGCCTCCAACGCGGGCGCGCGGCCGGGCGACCGAATCGTGCTCACCAAGCCGCTCGGCACCGGGATCGTCACCACCGCGGCAAAATTCGACTCCTGCGAGCCGGAAGTGCTGGACGCTGCGACTCGCAGCATGGCGACGCTCAATGCGGCCGCGGCGGAGGCGGTCCGCGCCGTCGGCATCGGGCCGGATCTGCCGGTCCACGCCATGACCGACGTCACCGGCTTCTCGCTCCTGGGCCATCTGTACCACCTGGCGCGGGCGAGCGGGGTGGGGATCGAAATCGAATCCGCCGCGCTCCCGCTGCTGCCCGAGGTGGAACGGCTCGCCGACGCCGGCTGCACCACGCGGGGCGGCAAGGAGAACGCGGCCTACCTGTCGAACTATCTTGAGGTGGACGCCCGCGTGGCGGCCGGCCTGCAGAGCGTGATGCTGGACCCGCAGACCTCCGGCGGCCTCGCCATCTGTGTCGCGGAGGACGGCCTGCCTCGTCTGCTGGACGAGTTGGAGACGCGCGGCGCGCTCGCGCGTGCCGTCATTGGTCGCGTCGTCGCGGGCGATCCGGGCATCCGGGTCTACTGATCCGCAGGGCGGCGCAGACGCCGCGAGCGCGCTCCGGATCTCCACCGTACAAAACTTAAAGGACCGCTCTCGTTTATGGCAATGGCGCAACCGGACTTCGACGCACGCGAGGGCGCAGATGCTTCAACCGCGCCCCACGGCGATCGAACGGTCGCCGCCAGCCAGCCAGCCATCGGCCGTAAGGCCGTTACACTTCGGTCGGTTCTTCTCTGCCTCTTCCTCCTGCCGGTCAACGCCTACTGGGTCGTCCAGATGGAGGTGATTCGCTACTCGGCGCATCCGACCACGATCTCCCTCTTTTTCAATGCCATCTTCATCCTGCTCTGCGTGACGGTTCTGAACCAGGGTCTCCGCCGGATCGCGCCGCGGCTTGCGCTGGAGCGCGGCGAGCTGCTGCTCGTCTACACGGTGATGGCGATCGGCTCGTGCGTCTGCGGCCACGACATGCTGCAGGTCTTCGTCCCGATGCTCACCTGGTCGTTCAAGCACGCGACCGCTTCCAACGGCTGGGACAGCCTGATCAACGTCCACCTGCCCAAAGGACTGTTCATCTCGGACGAGAATATCTACAAGGGCTACTACCTGGGCAACGACACGCTTTGGCAGCCGAAGTACCTCCGCGCCTGGCTGCCCGTCGTCACCATCTGGACGCTGTTCATCACCACACTGCTCTTCGTGATGCAGTGTACGAACGCGATTCTCCGCAAGCAGTGGACCGACAATGAGCGGCTGACCTATCCGATCGTCCAGCTCCCCCTGCAGATAACGCACGAGGACGCCTTTCAGCCGAGAGGCATCTTCCGCAATCCGCTCCTCTGGGCCGGCTTCACCATCGCGGGGCTCATCGACACCGTCAACAGCCTCAACTACTACTACCCGTCGATCCCGACCGTTCTGACGCCCGGGTTCGGCCAGAGCTTCATCGATCTCGCGCAGTTCTTCACCGCAAAGCCCTGGAATGCGCTCGGATGGACGCCGCTCTCCTTCTACCCGTTCATGATCGGGCTGGGCATGTTCATGCCGCTCGACTTCCTCTTCTCGTGCGTCTTCTTCTACTGGTTCTGGAAGCTGGAGAAGGTGGTCTGCGTGGCGCTGGCGCTCGACCAAGACCCGCGGTTCCCCTACACGGAGAACCAGGCGTTCGGCGCCTACATGTCGTTCTGCCTCTACTCGATTTACATCTCGCGGAACTACCTGCGCAACGTTTTCCGGCGCGCGTTCGGCATGAAGTCCGATCTGGACGACTCGCGCGAGCCGATGACGTACCGCGGCGCGCTCATCGGAATCGTGGCGGGCGTGTTCACGCTCGTCGCCTTCAGCACCTACATCGGCATGACCTGGTGGGTCGCGATCCTCTTCTTCCTGATGTACTTCGCGCTGGCCCTGGCGATTACGCGAATGCGCGCCGAGCTCGGCACTCCCATCCACGATCTGCACTTCACCGGCCCCGAGACGATCATGACCCGGATCGCGGGCGGGAAGGCGTTCAATGTCGAGACGCGCACGGTATTCGCGATCTACTTCTGGTTCAACCGCGCCTACCGCTCGCACCCCATGCCGCATCAGCTCGAAGGCTACAAGCTCGCGGAGCAGACCCGCACCGACTACCGCAAATGGACCGCCGCGATGCTGGGTCTCGGCGCCTCGGCCGTGTTCGTCGCGTTCTGGGTGATCCTCCATTTGATGTACCACTACGGCGCGGAGGCGAAATCGCAGGTCACCTTCGGCGCCGAGGCGTTCAACAACCTGACGACGTGGCTGAAGTCGCCGCAGTTCGGCAAGTACGAGGAGCTGATGGCGGCGCTCGTTGGATTCGGCATCGCGTTCCTCCTGCAGTTCCTCCGCGTCCGCTTCCCCTGGTGGCCCTTCCACCCGCTCGCGTTCGCCGTGACGTCGTCGTGGGAGATCAACCTGGTCTGGGGTCCGCTGTTCCTCGCCTGGGTCTTCAAATCGCTGATCCTGCGCTACGGCGGCCGAGGCGGTTTCCACCGCGCCCTTCCGTTCTTCATCGGCCTGATGCTCGGCCAGTTCGTAGTAGGCAGCCTATGGAACATCTGGGGCATCTGGAACGGCATCAAGACCTACCAGTTCTGGCAGTAGCGGTTCCTACCGAACGCCCCATTCCCAAAGGCCGTACGAAATGCTGTCGGGAACGGGCGTGCCGGCGAGGCGGAGGACGTACTCGATCTGGCCTCTATGGTGGGACTCGTGGGAGATGAGGTAACCTAGAAAGGCGGAGGGGTGCGGCTTAAAGCCCTTGATCCGCCCGGCGGCGAGGCTCTGGCGCAGCAGCGCCGCAATGGCCTCGCCTGACGCCGCTAGCGACCCCGAAATGCGTTCGCGACCCGCGGCAGCCTTGGGATCTAGTTTATCCAGCCCGGCGAGCAGCTCCGGCGCGGCGGCCTTGAGCCACATCAGCCGGACGTTGTGGATGTGCGCGAACAGGTCCGTTACGGTCCGGCCGCGCGCGGTTAGCGACGCCGCCATCGCATCGTCCGGTATCGCGTCCAGCAGGTACCGGTTGATCCGATCGTGGATCAGCCATGTCTCGACCCGTGGGTCGTCCGCGTCTTCGTTCATGTCCTTCCTAGTGAGGTCGTGGCCGAGCTCGCGACGCATTGGCGGAAGCCGGGCCGAGAGACAGGTCGCCGCCCGCAGCCGAGTTCCGGGGCAGGCGCGCACAAGACTCGTGTGGCGGATCGCGTGCCGCGTCGTGCACGTCAGGTCGGGAACGAGGAGTACAGCAGAGTGCCCGTCAAGGTCCAGAACTCAGCGGCGACTCGCACGTCTCCCGGCCACCTGGTCACGACGGAGAGCACGACCGTCACCGTCTCGCCGTGGGTCGTGCCGGTCCTAATATTGGTCCTCGCCTGCCTGAGTTTCGGCATTTGGCGGGCGCTCAGGGACCACCGCGTATTATAGCCGATTGGTCGGCTGGTTTGGAGTCCGGATAGGTGAACGGACGAGCGCACTGACCGCGTCGAAACGGTTGAACCGCGCGAGTCCAGGCGGAGGTGGAGGGAACGATGCGCCGAATGATCGCACTATTGGGTGTCGCCGTGCTTGTGGCCGGCCTGGGCGTAGGACCCGCCCGCTCGCAGGGTCCGGCCCCTCCACGGCAAACGGACGGCGCACCAGCCAGGCCTCCAGCTGCCCCAGCGAAAGGACAGGCAGGGCCGGCGCAGCCGCCGGTCGCCGCGGCGCAGGGCCTGGCCGTCGCGCCCGGATTGGCGGACGGACCGGTGAAGGAGATGCAGCTCACGCCGCGCATGCACCCGGAAATCCCGGTCCGGCTGGGCGGCGTGTTCCTCTACGACCTCGGCGACGCAACGGCAGGTGCCGTGCCGATGCGCGCCGGCAAGCTGTCCGACGCGAACCGGGAGTGGATCGCGACGCACTGCGACGTGGCCGCGCTGAGTCCCACCGATATCGAGCCGGACACGTTCGGCCGCATCATCAAGGTCCAGAAGCTGTTCACGCCGCTTCTCTATCTCTACGCGACCTCCGTTTACGAGAAGGAGCACCGCGGCAGTGTGGCCTCCTGGTCGCCGAATATGGAGCGCTGGACGCTGCGCCGCCGCGGCGGGTCCGAGGCGCCGTTCCCGGAGCCCGGCGGCCACTGGATGGACTTCGCAAATACTGACTGGGCCGCCTACTGGACGACGCGGCTGAACGCGCTGACCCGGCAGTACAGCGCGTTCGGCGTCACGGTGGCGGAGTTGCCGCTCGGCAACACCTTCGCGGGAGACGATCTCGACCAGTATCGCACCACCGCGGATCGGGCGGAAGCCACACGCACCTGGCTCGCCGCGGTCCGGAAGGACTACCCGAACCTCATCGTTCCGTCGGCGGTTGGATTCGACCTCGCCGCCGGCCACGCGACCCCCGATCCGAAGACGCCATTCACAGCGCCCGGCCTCGTCCCCCGGCTGTGGAACGACTATTTCCCGCTCACCGACGGCGCCTGGTGCGAAGGATGGGTGCAGCCCTACTGGAACCGCCTGCCCGTCGCCGAGTCCCTGTGGGAGTCGCAGATGGAGGCGGCGGACCGCGCGGGGCGCCTCGGCCAGGTATTCATCGCCGGCGCGGCCTACCGGAACGACAAAGAGCTGGAGTTCGCGCTGGCCAGCTATCTGCTTATCGTTCACAACCAGGGCCGCGCCGTATTCCAGCCGATGCCCGTCCGCGACGGCGAGCCGCCCGACGCCGGGTTCAGCCTGGCGGCCATGAAACGGGAAGTTAGCGCCCGGCCGAACTACTTCCGCGTTCCGCTCGGCCGCGGAATGCAGGACCGGCACCAGATTCCCGTCACCGGCGGCAGCGTCTGGCGGCGAGCGTTCGAATACGGCGACGTATACGTAAACTCGGACGAGACCCGCACGGTGTCGGTTGGCTTCTCCGGGGACATGAAGCGGCTGGACGGCGCCATCGTGCGTCGCCTGGAGCTTCGTCCGCACACCGGCGCGATACTGCTCTATCCCTACGGCGCGGGAGCCGTCGCAGCGCCCGCCAAGCCGAAACCGGCGGCGCCCCGGCGCGGAAAGCCGTCAAAATAACTGGGTTTTCGCCCTAACGTTGCACACACGCCCCAATACCTGCAGCTACACACCGGGCCGCATCCGCAGCCGCAATAATCCGCGCAGCGTGGCCTCGCTCGCGCTGCATGTCCTTACTCGCGCAACGTGGCCTTACTCGCGCAGAGGCGCAGGAATCCGCGTGCGGTTGCGGGCCTGTCCCCACCTCCCGCAACAACGCGCAGAGGCCCAACCATTCGCGCAGGGCGGGGGCTCGTCCCCCACATCCGGTCACGTATCTATTCGGTAAAGGCGCACCAGATTGATAACACGATCTTCACGGCCCCTCCTTGCGGCGGTCGCCGCGCTTCTCGTCGCCGGTTGCTTCGGAGCGGCCCGGCCCGCCGCGGCGGACCATAAGCCGCCGTCCCACAACGCCATGAAGTATCTGCGCCGCGGCGACGCAGACCTGCGCGACGGCTATCTCGACGACGCGGTCCACGACTACACGCGCGCGATCGAGGCGGACAAGCATTCGCCGGAGGGCTATATTGGCCGCGCGGACACTTACCTGCGCCTTCGCCAGTACGACCTGGCGATTCGCGACAGCACGACCGCCATCGAGATCGACGACCGCGCCGCGGAGGCGTTCGTGATCCGCGCCGACGCGCACGAGGCGCAGGGCGACCTGGACAAGGCCATCGCCGACGATGACCGCGCGATCGCGATCGATCCAAGCTTGGCTCCCGCCTACGAGCGGCGCGGCATCCTCCGCTTCCGGCGTCACGCCTACGACACGGCCGCCTCGGACTTCGACGAAACGATCCGCCTCCGGCCCCGCGACGCGACGGGCTACGTGCTGCGCGGCAACGCCCGCCGCGCCCAGGGCGACATCAACGGCGCTATCGACAACTACACCGCCGCCCTGGACCGCCGGCCGGACGACCGCGTCGCCTACCTCAATCGCGGAAGCTGCTACGCCAACCTCGGCGACTACCGCCGCGCAATCGTCGACTACAACCACGCGATCGAGATCGACCCGCGCGCCGCAGACGGCTACTACAACCGCGGCAGCGCCTACATGGCGATAGGGGACGACGTGGCGGCGCTGGAGGACTACGACTCCGCCCTGCGCCGCGATCCCGACTACGACAAGGCGCGCGTCGGGCGCGGCGCCGTCTATTTCAACCAGGGCCGGCGCGGTGAGGCAATCGCGGAGTACCGCGCCGCTCTGCGCCGAAGCCCGAACAATGCAAGCGCACTCGCGGATCTCGGCCAGGCGCAGTACTACGACGGCGACGTCGACGGCGCGGTCGATTCGCTCCGCCGCTCGCTCTCCATCCAGCCCGACCGGCCACGAATCCGGCTCTATCTCGGCCAGGCATACGCGCTGCAGGGCAGGCGCGCCGAGGCGCTCGACGCCATCCGCGCCGCGCTGCCCTACGCGACCCTGGACGAGCGCGAGAGCAGCCGCGCCGACGTTCGCGCAGCCATCGCCGCCAACCCGCGCTCCCTGGTCCTCCGCGACGCCCTCGACGCGCTCTACGGCCGCTGACGCGCCGGCCCGGCGAGCGCGCGCGATGCCCGATTGCCGCGGGCGCGGGCCAACAGAGCCCGGCCCGCGGCAATCCTACATAGTCGGCCAAGTAGCATTGCACGTCGGTACCACCGTTCAATCCCCGTGCCCCGCAGGGGCGCCGGGTACCCGCGTGCGGGTGGCGGAGCGCCCCCGAGCGAAGCCGTTTACGGCACCGGCCCAACGGCATCCGCACAACGGAATCGTCCCACCGGCATCGGCTCGCCGGAACTGCTCTCTACCGAAGCCGTTCACGGCATCGGCCGAGCCGCACCGGCCCGTCGGTACTGGCCTCCCGCCACTCCAGTCACGGCATCGGCCTGTCAGCATCGGCCCGACCAAAGCGCTCCGAGCGAAGCCCGGCGCCGCATCGGCACATTCCGCACGAACTCACACCGGACGCCTCCTTGAACACCAGCATGGCCACTCGCCCCCCGCACTATCAGGCGAAGGCCGGCGATCGCACCGCCCCGACCGCATCAAGAACCCAGCCCGTGCCACCGCGGAATCCGATAATCTCTCCAATTCGCTTGATCCGATTCCGGACGCAAAACCAACCGATACAAAACGCGCTCATACGCGCGCAAGAACGCGTCCAATGGGGCCGTTACGCCTCAGGTTGAGCACACTGTTTTCTTGAGAATTCGCTTGCCCGCAGACGCCCGCCCGCCATTCTTTCATCCAGGATTCCCCGGAATCGCCATATGGCCGGCAAAACTGAAATAAACCTGCGGCCCCCGCGCCGCCGCTGCCGAGCTGCGCTCAACGGCGAGCGGGAGGAGTCCGTGCCGGAAGGGGCGAACTATTGGGAGGCCGGTACTGCCGTGCGCTCCACGAGGATGCGGCGCGGAATCCGACGAGGCACGGCCAGGAGGCTACCGGGTGGATACACGCTTCAAGCTTACGCGCCTCGTACGGACTCAATCCTCGGAAATCTACCTTGTTTGGGACGGCGAGAAGCGCGTCGGCCAGGTCGATATCCACTTTGCGCACGAGACCATCCACGCCACGGTGATCTTCGAGACCGACCTCTCCGTCGGCGAAGAGGAGGAGCTGCTCGCGCAGGTGGACGACGACATCGTCTCCTCCTATCTGCCCCGGTTCGAGCGCGAGGACTTCGTCGCGCACGTGTTCCGCGGCGAGGAGATCAGCCGCTACACGGACTGCTCCGGCGCCATGGACGAGATGGACGACGAAGACGACCGGGAGGAGTAGACGGCCCGATGGCACGTGGACCGGGCCTGCGCGGCGCACCGGAGCCGATCGCCGCTCTCAATCGAGTTACGATTCTCGAGCGCTCCGTGCCGTGGACACAGCGCGAGCCGCTCGTCGACATCCGCGCCTACTGCCCCGGCCTTCGCTTCGCCGAACGGATCTGCCCCTTCCTGCGCGTCTGCGCCGCCGATCGCCTCAAGGCCGCCGTTGCCTCCCTTCCGCCGGGGTTCCACTTCAAGATCGGCACCGCGCTGCGCACCCTCGCCATGCAGAAGGGCGGCTGGGACCGCTACATGGAGCGCATGCGGTCGGAGCACCCTGACTGGCCGCTCTCGGCGCTGCGCCGCGCCACCAACAAGTACTTCGCCCCGTACGACCAGAAGGCTCCCCCGGGCCACTGCACCGGCGGAGCCGTCGACGTGGTCCTGGTGGACGCCGCGGGCGAGCCGCTGGACGTCACCTCGCCGACGAAGGGCTGGGAGGCCGCCTACACCTGGTCCGACCTGCTGGCGATCGAGGCGAAGGCGAACCGGATGGTGATGGTCGAGGCGATGCTGTCCGCCGGATTCTCGAACTGCCGCGACGAATACTGGCACTACTCCTACGGCGACTCCGCCTGGGCCGTCCGGACGGGGCAGTACGAATGCCCGTATGGCTGGGCGCATCCGCCCGTCTGCCTGGAGACCGATTTCGAGGGCGCGGCCGCCCGCGATATGAGCATCGAATCGGTCCGGGACTACGACGGACGCGCAATCGAGGCGACCGGCCAGTGCGCCGTCCCCACCGACGCGGACGGCGCTGCAGGCGGATTTGCCGTCGGCCTCTACTGGGCGCGCGGCGTCCCGGTCACGCTTCGGATCGACTGCGGGCGGGCGCAAGCCACGCCGGATCTCTACGCCGGCCCGAGCCTGAACGCGCTTGAGCGGCTGGACCAGGTTACGCGCGACGGCGAGGTACTGACGGCGCGCCTTACGCCCGCGCACGACCGCATCGCCATCACGAACCGAGCGTCCCTGTGTGAAGAGGAGCGGCGTCCGTAAGCCGGGGCGGCCTGGACCGACTGCGGCCATTCGAGCCTGCCACCGTGCGCCGGGACTGCCGCGGTCCGGGCGGGCCCTCCGGCGAATCACGAGAGACGCCGCGAGCTCGGCTGCATCGCGGGGTTTCGCGGACCGGGTGGCATCTGGGATGGAGCGGTAGGCCCGGCTGCATTGCGGGATTCCGCGGACCGGGCGGCATTTGGGATAGGACGGCGAGCTTGGCTGCTTTCCGCGGCTTCGCGACAAGGGCGGCGTCTGGGATGGATTGGAAAGGGAATGCCATGAGCAGCTCGAAGCTGGAAGCGTATCGTTCGGCGCAGCAGCCGATCCCGGACAGGATGCTGCGGTGGCACCTTTACGGGTCCGGGCTGGAGCGCCTGGGCCGCGACGGCCGGCCGGAAGACGTACCGGTGCCGGAGTACGGCCCGGACGAACTGCTGGTGCGCCAGGATGCGTGCGGCCTCTGCTTCTCGGACACGAAGGTGATCGGCCTGGGGGAGAATCACCCCCGAATGACGGGCCGAAACCTGGCCGCCGATCCCGTGACGCTCGGCCATGAGGTCTCCTGCACCGTGGTCGGCGTCGGCGAAAACCTGCGCGACCGGTTCCGCGTGGGCGAGCGGTACGTGGTGCAGGCCGACGTGTTCTACCGCGGCAAGAGCATGGCCTACGGATACGCCATCTCGGGCGGCCTCGCGGAGTACAGCGTCATCTCGACGCCCATCATCGACGGCGACGAGGGCTGCTACCTGCTGCCGGTGCGGCCGGATACGGGATATGTCGAATCGGCGCTTACCGAGCCCTGGGCCTGCGTCGTGTCCGCCTACGCCCAGGCGCATCGCGCGGGCGTGCGGCCCGGCGGGCGCCTGCTGGTCGTGGCCGGCGACGGTGGCGGCGGCACCTACGAATGGGGCCGCACGCTGACGGCCGCGAGCCTGCCGGCGCTCGTGGCGACGGCCGGTCCGGAGGGCGCGGCGCTCGACGGCGTCGCGGAGGCGGCGGCGGCTCTCGGCGTACCGGTCCAGCGACTCGCTCTGGGCGACGTGGCGGCCCTCAAGGCGGACCTGACGGAGGGCGCGGGCTTCGACGACATCATCGTGCTGGCCGCCGTCGAGCCGGAGACGATCGAATCGCTCGCGACCGCCCTCGCCGACCACGGCATTTTGAACCTCGTCGGCGACCGGTCGCTGCCGCGGAAGCTGAGCCTGGACATAGGCCGAATCCACTACAACTGGCACTACTACCTCGGTACGTCGACCATCGATCCGGCGGACGCCTACTTCGAGACGCGGTCCGCGGACCTGCTGGCCGGCGGAGTCGCCTGGTTCATCGGCGCGGGCGGGCCAATGGGGCAGATGCACGTGCAGCGGGCCGTCCAGCACGCGCACCCGCCGCGCCGGATCGTCGCAACCGACGTGGATGTCGAGCGGCTCCAGAGCGTGATCGATCGGTTCGGAGGGACGGCGCGGGAGCGGAGCATCGATCTCGTGGCGATCAACCCGAAGGAGCTGACGCCCGACGCGTTCAATGCGGAGCTGCGCCGCCTCTCGGACGGCAAGGGGTTCAGCGACATCGTGTCGATGGTGCCAGTCGCCGCACTGATCGAGCACGCCGGCGCCTTTCTGGCCGAGGGCGGCTGGTTCAACATCTTCGCGGGCGTCGCGCGAGGCACGATGGCGCAGATCGACGTTAACGCGATTGGCCACGGGCGGGCGCGCTATATCGGCAGCAGCGGGTCCTCGCTCTCGGACATGCGCGAGACGCTGCGCCGCGTCGAGAGCGATGAGCTCTCGACGAACGCCTCGCTGGCGGCAATCGGGGGCATGGCCGCCGCGAAGGAGGGCCTGCAGGCCGTGAAGGAGGGCTGGTTTCCCGGAAAGACCCTTATCTTCCCGCTCATCCACGACCTGCCGCTGACGCCGCTGCCGGAGCTGCGGGAGCGCTACCCGACGGTGTACGCCCGGATGAAGGATGGGCAGTTCTGGACGCAGGAGGCGGAAGACGAGCTCCTGCGGCTGCTGCTCTAGCCCGATGCCTCCGGTCAGGATCGGGAGAGCTCCGGCGCGCCGCCGCGAGAGCAGCTGCTGTCACCGACGAGGCGCTCCGTGACGCTGTCCGAGATCGACGCCGTCCTGCTGCGCCTTACCAGCCTGGACGATGACGTTCGCTACGCCGCGTATCGGGAG
>DATGJU010000031.1:0-7059 GCA_035295045.1 Chthonomonadaceae bacterium | reverse complement strand
TGTCCCGCGCGACGGCGCAGAGGATTTCGCGGACGGGAATGAACCGGACCGCATAGTCGGCGCGGACGGGCAGGCTTCGCAGCGGCGGCTCGCCGCTTATGGCTGGCCGCGAACCGCGGGCGGGCGGCGCTCCTCCGCGCGTCAGCCGGTCGCGCACGCGCCGCTGCGTCACCGCGAGCCGCTCCGCCGTGATCGGCTTCAGCAAATAGTCCAGCGCGTTGTGCTCGAAGGCTGTCAGCGCGTGCTCGGAGTAGCCCGTGACGAACACGAGCAGCGGGGCGTGATCGAGCTGCTCCAGTGCGGCCGCCATCTGCAGGCCGGACATGCCGGGCATCTGAATGTCCAGAAACAGCAGGTCGGGCCGCAGGTGTTCGGCGAGCGCCAGAGCGGCGGCGCTATTATCCGCCTCCCCGACTATCTCCAAGTCCGGCGAGTCAAGCATGCGCCGCAACCGGGCGCGGGCCAGCGGCTCGTCGTCTACGATAAGCGTGCGTATCATCTCCGCGCCCCCTCGCTCAGGCTGCGTTGTGCCGGCAGGGCGAACGCCGCAAGCGTTCCGCAGCCCTCCGCCGAAAAGAGCCGCAGCCGGGCGCGATGCCCGTATAATATCCGAAGCTGCTCGTCCAGTATAGAGAGGCCATGCGCGCCGCTGCCGCCCGTTCGCAGCACCCTGTTTCGCTCCGCGCCCGTCATGCCGATGCCGTTGTCCTGGACGGCCACAACGATTCGACGCGCCGACCGCCGCACGGTAACGGTGATCGTGCCGCCGTCCACGTGGTGCGCCAAACCATGGTTGACGGCGTTCTCGACCAGGAGCTGGACGGAAAACGGTACCAGGCCGACATACTCGCAAGTGGGATCGATGTCCAGGTCCACGCAAAGCCGATTGCCGAGCCGCTCCTGCTCGATCTGCAGATAGGCGTGAACGATGGAAAGCTCATCGCGCACCGTGCTCTGCGTGGAGGCGCCGGTGTCGAGCGCGCGACGCATGAGGCGACTCAGGTTGACGCTCGCGATCTCGGCGCGGGGCGGCGCGATGCAGCAGAGCTCCGCGATCGAGTTGAGGGCATTGAACATGAAGTGCGGGTGGACTCGCGCCCTGAGCGCCGCGAGCTGCGCCGCGGAGGCGAGCCCGCGGGACCGCTCCGCGTCGAGCCGGTGCCGCTCGACCTCCAGCCGCCTGGCCTCGCTCTCGGCGCGCACCTGGGCGTCGCTGATCACCAGCAGCAGCAGCGCCACACCGAAGCCGTTGGCCGGAATGCTCAGCAGGCCGAGCGCCGGTACGGGCGGAATGTGCCAGTAGCGCTGAAATACGTCGTGGACCAGGACGCGGACGGCCTGCGCCATGGCGCCTGCGATGAAACCGCACAACAGGCGCATCGGAACGGTGGGAGCGCGGCCGATCGCCCGCTTCACCAGCGCGCAGAGCGGCACGGCGAGCAGCGTGCCGATCATAAGACGGCGGTTCACCGCGTCGAAGGCGACCGGCAGCGACACGATGACAGCGGTTATCGCGCCCACCGGCCAGCCCCCGACGAACGTGGCGAACGTGGTAAAGAGCGTGTGAGTTCCGAACTTGAACGGGTCGCCGGGAATGAGCGAGACCGCGACGCCGACAAGTCCGAGCACGCAGCCGAGGAGCGCGTTCTGGCGCAGCGTGAGCCTATCTCGGAAGAGCAGGCGCAGCAGCCCCCCGCGTGACAGCAGGTACGCGATCACGATCAAAAGACAGGTGTCTTTGAGGAGCGAAACGAGGTATGCTGTCGGCGATAACATGATGGGCCGCGTGCGCGGGCTGCTCTCAACGGTCTAGATGCGATCCCTGCCGCGAATCAGCGGCCAGGCCGCGATCGGCAGCGCCACACCGCCAAAAATGGCCAGCGGCACAATGAATACGTGCAGGACGAGATTCTGGATTGCCTGGTCCGCTGCACCGGACCCCCAGAGATGCAGCCGCGCTCCGAGAGCGCAGAGGAACCATGCGCCGCCAAGCGCGCCGGCCCACGGTACAATATACCCCAGGACCCATGTCAGGGATCGATCCCATCGCGACGGCGTAGTCATGTTCTTACTCCTTACCGGCCCGGCCACGCGCGCGGTCCATGAGCCGCGGGCGCGTGGCCGCCTGTCGGGCGGCCGGCCAGCATGCGGGCATCAAGGCCCGGCGTGCTGCGCCATCGACCGCCGTCTCGCCGCAAACCTGATTCTGTGAGTGAGCGCGAGAGATCGTCGATCAACCGCTCTGACGATATGATCCATAGTAAGTTTGCCGTCCGGCGACCAACAGGCCAGATTCGTGGATCGTGGCGCGTGACTCGCGATTTGTGGAAAGGCGGGACTTGAGCAAGACCTGGTTCTGGATGGGCATCGCGCCGGCGCTCCTCTTCGCCGCGGTCGGGAGCGCCCGAGCGCAGGATGAGGTGCGATTCGCGCCGGGCCGGCTGTGGACGGGGAGCATCGCCGCGGGTGGCCGGATTCCGCTCGCCGGCGACGTGGACGGCGACGGCAGGGCGGATCTTATAATGGCAGGACCGTCGGGCGCGGCCGGAGTCCAGGTGTACCTCGGCTCCACGCTAGGCAAGCCGCGACAGGCCCGCGGCGTGAGCGCCAGGTTCGACACCGACGTTGCCGCGGCGGCGTGCGGCCACTTCGTGGAGCGGGACCGGTGCGACCTGATCGTCCTCCTCGCGAGCGGCGACGTGCGGCTCCTCTCCTCCTATCGCGCCTCCGAGGACCGGTTCGCGGTGAACATCTCGATCGCGCGGCTTCCGGCGACCGTGGCCACGAAGCCGCCGATTACCGCGCTGACGGTGGACGGTGGCGGAAGCGCCAAAGCCGATGCGGCGCTGTTAGATGCCGCAGGCAAGATCACCCTGCTGCACAACGAGACCGGCCCGGACGGCGCGCCGCGGTTTACGATAAGGCCGGTCGAGGGCGCACTGCCGCGCTTCCGCCGCATCGCGGCCGGCGCGTTCGCGCCGGGCCGCCCCGCCCTGGTCTGGCTGGACGCCGGCGGCGGGCTTTTCCGCGCGGATCTCCGCGTCGACCGAGACCGGCCGGTCAGGCTCGGCCCGGCGGTTCGGCTCTGGACAGTCGCTTCCGGCGACGGCCTCGCGGTCGGCCGGTTCACCGGCGCCGCGAGCTGCGACATCGTCGCCGGCAGATCGCTCCTGGTGGCCGGCAGCGCCGAGAGGATCCTGCGCGAGGCGGACCTGCCCGGCAGCGACGAGGCGCGCGAAGACTCGCTCTGGCTCGCGGCCGACCTGGACGGCGACGGGCGCGACGATATCCTGCGTGTTCGACGGTCCAGCGCCCGGTTCGTCGGCGAGGACGTATTGGTCCATCTCGCCGGCGTCGGCGCAGGGCCTGCGTGGAATGCGTGCGCCATGAACGACGGTCTGTTCGACGCCTGGAAGACCGGCAAGGCGCGGCCGGGCGGCCTGGACCTCGCGGCGCTCGGCTGCGCGGTCGGCCACCGCGACATCATTGTCGAGGTGCAGCGGATCGAGGACGTGCCGGAAGAGACGGTGCGGAAGCAGGTGGCGCGCGTGGTGAAGTACTTCGCCGGCCTGCCGATCGAGAATCCGGACGGACGGACCGGCATTGCGATGCACGTCCTCTATCGCGAACCGGTCCCGATCGCCGAGAAGGACGTTCCGTGGACGGTCCTGGCGGCGAAGTACCACGCGCCCGCCCTGCGCGGCGTAACCCACTGGATGCTCGTCTATAACGGCGGCGGCGGGCAGACCGGCGAGATGTCGGACCAGGGAAGCTGCGGCGTGACCGCCCTCTACGCGACCTTTCTTCACGAAATGGGCCACCAGCTCGGGCTGGACCACACCGGCCACTGGGGGCCCAGCTGGTGCCCGACCTACCCGAGCGTAATGAACTACGCCTATAACTACCAGCTCAACGGCAGCGCCGACGAGATCGGCTATTCGGACGGCCGGCTCGCGTCGGTGATCCTGAACGAGAAGCATCTCTCCGAACACCTCCCGCTCCCAATGGATCGGATCGCCTTTCTCGCCGGACCGCCGTACAACTACCGGCTCCAGCCCTCCGAGGATGCCAGGACCACCCTCATCGACTGGAACCGGAACGGGCGCTTCGGTGAGCCGGACGTTGCCGCGGACATCAACTACGGCTATGCGACGCAGGCGGGCCCGCAGCATCTGCTCGGAAAGAGCCTGACCGCGCCCGCGCTGGCCGTGCTCGAGGGCGCGGCAGGCGGCGGCAGGGCCGCAGGACAGGAGTCCCGGCTGGCGGCGCTGTACGGCCGGCTGGCCGCCGCTCCCGCCGGCGCCGGGCAGAGCGTGGCGGGTCTTTCGCGGGAGCAGCCCGGCTCGCTTCAGTTGCGCGTTTGGAGCGGCACGGACCCGCAGCGCGATGGCGATCGCTGGGAGCCGGAGCGCGAGGTGGAGGCCGCCGGCGTCTGCGGCGATCCCTCGGCGGCGACGCTGGACGGCGCGGTCTGGGCCGCCTATCCCGTGCGTGCGGAGCCGCATGGCGGCGCCGAAGGCGCTTTCGGCGTCGCGCTCCGCCGGATCGCGCTGGACGACGCGGGCCGCGTCACCGTCGGGCCGCGCACGCTCGTTCCCACGACGCCCGGGGCGCAGGCTTCGCTCGCCGCGGTCGGCCACCGGCTGGTGCTGCTCCTGTGGCGCGGCGCGACGATCCCCATGGCCTACCGCGTCCTCACGATCGAGGGCGACCGTGTATCGCCGCAGCCGGAGCGGACGCTGGAGTTTACGAGCATTGCGCCGGTGGGGGCCGCCGCCGAAGGCGATGCGGCGCTCTGGATCGGTCTGGCGCAGGACTTCCCCGGCGGAATGGCGGCGCGCTGGCAGGTGCGGCGGTTCGCCGTGAGCGCCGCGGGCGCGCTGGCCGAGACGAAGAGCGAGTGGGTCGGCGGGGTCGATGGCACGGAGCGCGGCACGGGGCGGCTCGTCCTGCTCCACGAGGAGAACCCGGCGTTCGGTCCGGGAGGGCAGCTCTACGTGCTGGGCTGCGGGCCTTATTCGGACAAGGGTCCCTGGGACTGCCACTACGTCGCCATGCGGATCGGCGACAAGGAGGCGCACGGCGGCTGGCTCACGCGGCGCTACTACGATGAATGGACGCAGAGCCGCTCCGCCCCCGGCGCCTGCCTGTTCCGCGGCGACATCGCGTTCGCGGCGCGATTCGCGGCCGATGGGTCCTCGCTTGCCGACAACTCGAATACGTTCACGGACAACGACCTGTTCGCCGGCTTCTTCGGCAAGGGCATCGAGTCGGCGCCCATGGGCGACTTCGACGACATCGGCTTCATCCGCGACATCGGCCTGTCCCACTCACTCGTCTGGGCCGGGGAGTAGCGCTACCAGATGTTCTTCCCGGCGACGATGTCGCCTCTACTGTCGGCTTTGACGAAGTAGCGGGCATTTGGGTTGCTGCCGTGAGTGTCGCCGGTATCGATCGGCGTGCCGTTGTCGTTCCTGCCGTCCGGCCCGACGCTGTACAGCGTATAGCCGTGCGTGTCGGTGATGTAGCGCAGGGCGTTGTGCCTTCCGAACGGATCGACGGGGACGGAGGGCAGGATCGCGGGCGTCAGGTCCTCCAGCCGGGCTGGATAACGGCCGTTTCGCAGCCGGTATACTCGGAGCGCCAGCGTGGTTTCCAGCAGAGCCGTCTGCGTCTGGTCGTCCGTGAATTTGAGAAGCGCCTGATCGTACACGGGACAGAGAGTTTGAACTATCGCGTCCGAGGGCCGGGCAACAATGATGGCGCCGTACGGCTTCTTGGCTGCCTGGATCACGGAGTCTACGTACGCCGTATATCCGTTGAATAATCGGCGTTTACTGTAAACGAGGTAAAAGGCGCCTGGAAGGACCGGCGAATTGACGAACGGCGGCGCGGGGCGGTCGTCGCCCTTGAACAACTGGCGGAGCTTTTCGGGATCGCGCAGGACCTCGATTAGCGCCGCCTGCGTGGTCCACTTCTCCTCCTGCATCGTTTCGGCGAACGAAAGATCCTTTGCGCGAATCTGCTGCGTGCGCTGTAAGGCCGTCCAGGCGCCGGCCGCGCCCAGCCGCATCGAAACTTTCCACATCGTCCTTCGCCCGATCGATTTGCAGGCCACGCCCACCAGCCCGCCGATCAACGGGCTGCCGTGCGGAACTTGGGCGCCCAGCTCCATCGCGTCCAGGCCGGACCGCGCCGCGCCATCGAGATCGCCGGCCCGCTCTCTCTGCGCGGCGTCGAGGGCGAGCAGCCGGGCAAGCGCGCGATCGTTCGCGTAGTATGGCAGCAGTGTGCCGAAGGAGCGAACGGGCGGGTTCATGTATGTCTGGCGGTTCGCCTCCCGTACCTTGGCGATCGCGGCGGCGTTCTCGGTCACGAGCGACTGCTTCTCCGCCTCGCTAACCGGCGCGCTTGTCGACTGCGAACCGCTGGACGGCAGCGCGGCGCCGATCCTGTTGGAGTGCTTCACTAGCGCGAACGCTTCCGCGAGCGTGTCAAACGCGTTCGTCGCCGGCATGACGGGCTGAGGGATCGAGGCGACGGGCATCTCCATGGCAGCGTGCCACCAGAGGGCGCCAAGTGCCAGTACCAGCGTGACGGACAGCGCGCAGCCGATCCAACATCCGGGCTTACCGGGCCGCTTCTCCTGGCGCGTGAATATCATTCGTCGATCCCCCGCGGTTCCGGCCGCGAATTGGCGTCTGGTCCCCGACCCCCAGCGCCCCGCCCCGGTCGCAACAAACGACCCGACTTGACACCCCGCGTTTATCCCGCTAAAATGGCATCTAGTCCCAGGCCTGGCAGATGGGCGCCCGGCTATCCCGATTCACCTGCGAGTGGTCTCGAATGAGACAAAGGAGCTACCCATGAAGGCGTACAGTGCAACAATCCGCGCGACTGTCCTCGGCGCGGCGCTGCTGCTTGGCATCGCCGGCGCGAATTCGGCGTCCAAAGTGACGGCGGGCGTCGGCCATATGTGCTGCGGCAAGTGCCGCGCGGCCGCCACGGCCGGCCTGGCGAAGGTCGCGGAGGGCGTGACCATCGATGGCGACAATATTA
>DATGJU010000030.1:0-4146 GCA_035295045.1 Chthonomonadaceae bacterium | reverse complement strand
CGAACGCCTCGCGGCAATCGGCGCGCGCGATGGCGGCGAGATCATGCCGCTTCGTACGGCACTGATCGGCGGCGGCCTGGCCGTGCTTTTCCTCGTAGGTTTCCTGATGGCCGCGGGCCTCGCCTGGCCGCTCGCTGTTATGCTCGTGCTGGTCTACCTGGCATTCGCGCTGGCGCTGGCGCGCATCGTCTCCGAGGTCGGGGCCGGCTGGGCCTACGCGCCGAACTGGTCGCCGACGAGCTTCACAATGGATGTGTTCGGCGCGGACCGGCTCCCGCCGGCGAGCGTCACCCTGCTGAACGGCTGTTTCGCATGGACGGCGGACATGCGGGACAACCCGATGCCACAGATGGTCCAGGCGATGAAGCTCGGCCACGCGTCCGGTGAGCCGCACGCCGGCGGCCACTCCGGCGCGAGGCCCAACGCGGGCACTCCCATGCGCGCCATTCTATGGCCGCTTATCTGGGCATCGCTGTTCGGGACGGTGTGCGCCTTCTGGGCGCACCTGCACGTCTACTACATCTATGGCGCCGCAACCGCCAAGGTCCGGCCCTGGCTGGCGACCATGGGGCTTCAGCAGGCGAACCAGACGGCGAACCTGCTGGCCTCCCGCACTCCACGCGATTCGGCGGGTTTCGCGGCGGCGGGCGGCGGCCTCGCGATCGTAGTGGCATGCTCGGCGCTGCGCCTGCGCTTCCCGTGGTGGCCGATCCACCCGCTCGGCTACGCGCTGGCGACCACCAACAGCCTCGACTACATGTGGTGCCCGTTCTTCATCGCCTGGCTGGCAAAGACGCTCACGGTGCGTTACGGCGGCATCAAGGCATACCGCGCCGCGCTGCCGTTCTTCCTTGGCCTCACCCTCGGCGACTACGTGGTTCCCACGCTGTGGGGCGTCTGGGGTATGATCACGGGCCAGCAGCAGTATATGGCGTTTCCGCACTAGAAGGTGTCACGGTTTCTTGCGCCGAACGTATGTATTAGGTACACATGACGCTGTTTGAGACTGAGCGCCCGCGGTTCGCTGCGAACCGCTTACCAATACCTGCTGGAACCGGTCGTCAGGGCCGGCAAGCGAGATGTAAGGAGATTATGATGATTGGGCGAAACACTACACTGCTTGGGGGCGCGCTGCTGCTCACGTTCCTGTGCGCCGGCACGCAGGCGAATGCGGCCGTGCACTTCCGCTTCATCGGCGGCACGTGGGGCCACGCTCGCCACGCGGGCTGGCACCGCTGGTGGGGCGGCCCGTCGATCGGGTTCTACTGGGCGCCGGAGCCCGTCTACATCGTCGACGGTTACGACTCGCCGAGCTACTATTACGACTCGGACTTCTGGTACTCGCGCCCGGAGTTCGGCCTGAGCATCGACATCGGCGGCGATGGCTACTACCTGGACCGCGGCTTCCGCGGCCGGGAACGGTTCCGCGAGGGCGACAGCTTCCGCGATCGCGAATTCGACCGGGACCGCGGCCGCGGCAGTGAGTTCATCGGCCGGGACCGGGGCCGCAGCAGCGACTTCATCAGCCGGGACCGGGGCCGCAGCGAGTTCTCCAGCAGCGAGGGCGGCCGGTCCGGCTATCGCATCAGCGAGAGCGCGGGCGTCCGTGGCCACGAGAGCAGTGGCGGGCGCCTCGAGTCCCGCGGAGGGAGCTTCAGCGGCGGCGGGCGCAGCTCCTCCGGCGGCGGCTCGCGTGGCGGCAGCTTCTCCGGCGGCGGGCGCAGCTCGTCAGGCGGCGGTGGTCGCAGTGAGTCTCGGGGCGGTGGCGAGGGCCGCGGCGGCGGTCGCAGCCGGTAGGCGCCTGACCACGGGAACGATAGGCACATACCTAGTCGATGCCTTCCGATCAGCAAGGTCGGAAGGCATCGTGTCGTGTAGAACGTACGAGGAGCATCGGCTTTGCCCGGCAGTAAGTCTATCGTGATACGGAATCCCGCTCCGGCGGCATGACGGCGAAGGCGCCGATGGAGCGCTCCATGCCGTAGTTGGCCATGAGGGAAACATCGTCGAAGTCGGCCATGTCCGCGTGGCCGATCGCGGTGCCGTTGTAGGCCACGAACACGCCGCCGTCGCCGCCGGCCGTGGCGGAAGCCCATGTCGTCGCGATCGTGATGTCTCGCTCCTTCGTGTTCCAGGCCGCGCCGATTCCGCTCCGCGTGTTCGTCCACTCGTCGTAGTAGCGCCAGAGCAGCCACCCGTCATTCACGTCCTTGTAGCCGATGGTCTGCGCGAGGAAGGTGGGCGCGGCTCCGCCCGGCTGCGGCATGCCGGCTGCTATCCAGTAGATGCGGCCGTGCGGCCCGAATTCGCGGCCCGCGTTGAAGATCAGCGTCGGGCGGCGATTTCCCGCCCAGGCGTTCTTCTCTCCGCCAACGAACGCAGCCGATGCCAGCTTAAACGTCTTCGCGCCCGCGTCCCACGCCAGACGGCAGAGCTGCCACCGGAACTGCTGCTTACCCCGCGGCGCGGCCGTGCCTAGCAGGAGCTGGCGCTGGAGCGTGTCGACCGCCGGCCCGGGCGGGACAGTGCTCTTGATCCCAAAGTCCATCTCTGGCCCAAGGCGCTTCTCGTGCACGGTGTGCGCGACGATGGTTCTATCCGGGCCGCGATAGAGGAGCAGCAGGACTTCGCCCTTCCACTCTACCGCGCTCGGCAGGGCGCCGGCCGTATCCGGAATAGCGACCGGCTCGCCGAGCGCGTCCGGGCGGCCGAAGCGGTAGGCGACACCCTGCGGCGTCGGGTAGAAGACGTAGAGGTCATGGCCGTCGCTCACCGACGCCGGGTCGCCCGTCACCTCCGGCGCGATGGTGACCGGGGGCGACCAGGCGTGCTCGACGTGTGCGCCGGCAGATCTGCCCAGGTAGGTCTGGAGCACGAGCGTCTCGCTCGCCGGGCGCGGCGCCTTCGGGTCCAGCGGCGCACGGCTCGCGGTCGCCATGGTGAGCGTGCCCTGGTGCTCCGCGAGCGCCGCCTGGTAATCGGTCATCAGCTCGTAGGGGCCATCGTAGTTGAAGGACTTCGTGCCGCTCGGCTGGAGCCGCTCGCCCGCGCCGACGCTGTAGCCGAAGGTGATGTTGGCGCGCACAGGCCGGTCCGAGAACACGCCCGTCCAGCCCCAGTCGACATAAGTGGCGTTCGGCCCGGCGGATTTGAGGTGCAGCCGGTAGGGTGGACCCTCCAGGAACTTCAGCTTTTCGATGGGGAACGGGACCTTGCCGGGGAGGCGCGACTCGTTCAGGATCAGGCTGGCGAACTCGCCGGTGCTGAAGTGTACCTTCTTGCGGTCGCCCTCGAAGCCGTAGCTGTAGCTGTAGTTCATCAGGCTGGTGTAGGTGGGCGACCAGGTGGACCATTTGCCGGTGTGCGAGAGGCCGAGCTGATGGCCGAACTCGTGCGCCCAGGAGCGCATGCCCGTCGAGCCGGCGTCTGCCAGCTCGCCGGACTGGCCGCCGCCGCCCATCCCGCCGATGAGCATCCAGTGATAGATACCGATCCGATCGCGCGGGAAGGTCTCGCCGGCAATTTGGCCCCACCCCTTGCCCTCGTTTGCCTTGACCGACAGCGTGGGCGTCTCGGTGATCCAGTGGACGGCGAAGCCATTCGTGCCGTCGAGGTTCTTGTAGGTCAGGTTCGCGAAGAAGGGCACGACCTCGTCCCGCATGTACTTCTCCATCTGGTCGATCGGGACGTTATCGTAGGGAAGGTTCATCACAAGCACGTCCTTGTGCAGCGGCGAGCAGCCCATGGCGTGGAGGTCGATCCCCGCGAAGCCGTGCACCTTCCAGCCGTCCATCAGGCCATCGTGGCTCGTCGAGCGGTCCAGCGGATCGCTGCCGATCTTCGCCTCCTCTTCGTTCGTCAGGCCGTCCAGGTCCCAGTCCGGGTCGCTCTTGCGATAGCCTACGTAGAGATCGCAGTCGGCCTCCGTGCTGCCGAAGTAGTCCGTGCCTTCGTGCTGGACTACAAGATCGACTCCTACCCCCAACCCCCTCCCGCGAGCGGCAAGGGGCTCGGACTCCCCCTTCCCTGCGAGCCGGGTGCCCGCGGAAGCGGGCGTGAGCGAATCAGGGAAGGGGGCCGGGGGGTTACGTCCGTGTGCGGCGTGTCCGGCGACGTCGGCCATGAGGGCGATTACGGGTTTGGTGA
>DATGJU010000029.1:0-11289 GCA_035295045.1 Chthonomonadaceae bacterium | reverse complement strand
GGATACGTACGAGGCATGGATCGCTCAGTATTCCGATCACAGCAGCTACCCGTGGAACTCGTTTGGCAAGTATTTCGACGAAGAGGTCGTCCCCTACCGGAAGGAGCTCGCCGCCTGGCGCAAGAGTCAAGAGTGACGTCCACTCCGCGGCAATCCGGCCCAGCTAAACCGCTTCTCTGATAGCACAGACGGACTGATGCCCGAGCCAAACGACGAAGTCGGTCCCTACAGATTGCTGCGTCGCCTTGGCGAGGGCGGCTTCGGCGAGGTGTGGCTGGCCGAGCGCCGTTCCTCCCTGCTCGCCGTTCCGGTGGCGCTCAAGCTGCCGCACGCGCAGGGCGTAGACCCGGCTGCGGTCCGCGCCGAAGCGACCGTCTGGCTGCGCGCGAGCGGCCATCCCAACGTCGTCCCCGTCCTGGACGCCGAGGAGATCGGCGGGCGGATCGTCATCGCCAGCGAGTATGTCGCAGGCGGCTCGCTCGCCGGCTGGCTAAAGGAGAACGGCGGCCGCGCGCCCTCGCTTGCCGCCGCGCTCCGCATGGCCGAGGGCGTCCTCGCCGGCCTCTCTCACCTGCACGCCGAAGGCATCGTCCACCGCGACCTCAAGCCCGCAAACGTCCTGCTCCAGGCGGGCATCCCGCGCCTCGCCGATTTCGGGCTCTCGCGCGTGCTCTCGGCAAGCAACGTGAGCGCGCATCTCTCCGGCTCACCTCACTACATGGCGCCGGAGACCTTCACGGGCGCCTACTCCGCCGCCTCCGACCTCTGGGCGGCGGGCGCGCTCCTCTTCGAGCTGATCTGCGGCCGGCTGCCGTTTGAGCGGGCGGACCTGATGCAGCTCATCGCCGCCATCCGCGACGAGCCGCCCGCGGAGCTGCCGCCGGACGTGCCGGCTCCCCTGCAGGCAATCGTCGTCCGGCTTCTCTCGCGCGCGCCGGAGGCTCGGTTTGCCACGGCCGCCGAAGCGCTGGACGCCCTGCGCGAGGCGATGGCCGCCCTTCGCGACCCTCAAGCCGCGCGCCAGAGCGCGCCCCTGCCGGCCGATCATAGCGCCGCCGGGAGCGCCCTCCTGCCCCCCGAAGTCGGGGGGTTGGGGGGCGAGCATCCCGGCGACCAAGGGGCCGCACAGCCCGACCCGATTCGTCCGCTCGCTCAGATTAGTCCACCAGGCCCCTCGCGCTGGCACGCGCGGCTGATGGGCGGCCTGCGCGTCACGGGGCCGGAGGGCCAGGTCTTCGAGCCGCCGACGCGCAAGGCCGCGGCGCTGCTGGCGCGGCTCGCGTACGCGCCGGGCGCGGAGATGCGGCGCGAGGCGCTCATGGAGATGCTCTGGCCGGGCGCTGCGATCGAGCAGCAGCGCAACGCCATGAGCGTGGAGCTGCACCGGCTGCGGCAGCGGCTGTCGCTTGCAGGCGTCCCGGGCCGCGACATCCTCCTCGGCACGGAGCGGCTGCGGCTCGATCCGGCGCGCGTCACAAGCGACACGGACCGCCTGCAGCGGCTTGCCGAGCAGGCGCTGGCGTGCGCGGACGCCGCCGAGCGCCGCGCCCTGCTCTCGGAGGCGGAGGCGCTCTACCATTCGGAGCTGCTGGCCGAGTTCGATCAGGACTGGATCGCTCCGGCGCGCGAGCAGCTTCAGCGGACGCACGCGCAGGTCGCGGAGCGGCTGGTCGCGGAGCTTGGCAAGGCGGGCGAGCACGATCGCGCGGTCGCGCTGGCGCAGGCGATGGTCGAGCGCGACCGCTTCGCCGAGGCGGGCCACGGACTGCTGCTCTTCGCGCTGATGCAGGCGGGGAGGCCGTGCGACGCGCTGGAGCGCTACGAGGCGATGGAGCGGATCTGGCGCGAAGAGTATGGCGGGCCGCCCGGTCCCTCGGCGCGCAAGCTGGGCGAGGAGGCGCGCAGGCGCTGCGAGGCACAGCCGGCCGCCGAGCAGGCGCCGGCCCATCGCGCTCCAGCGCTGCCGGCAACCTACTTCCCCATTCTCGGCCGCGAGGAGGAGATCGCCAGGCTCACATCCCTTCTCCTAAGCCCGGACTGCCGTCTCGTCACCCTGACTGGCGCCGGAGGAACAGGCAAGACGAGGCTGGCCATCGAAGTGGCGCGGCAGTTAGTGGACGGATTCGACGGCAGAGTCTGGTTCGCGCCCCTCGAGGACGTACTCGACGCGGCGACTGTGGTGGACAAGCTGCGTGTGATCTTTGGTGCCCCGCACGTGCCGGGAAGTGAAGCGATCGAACAGGTCGCCCTGGTGCTGGGTTCGCAGCCTGCGCTCATCGTGCTAGATAATTTCGACCAAATCGCGGAAGAGCACGGCGAGGTAGTCGCGCAGCTATTGCAGCATGCTCCGGCGCTTACGTGCCTCGTCACCTCGCGACTAAGCCTCCAACTAACGATGGAATATGTCTTCGAGGTCCCCCCGCTTCCGCTCCCGGCGGAGGTAACGTCGCATCGAACGAGGAATGTCGCCGAGAGTCCGTGTGTGCGGCTCTTCTGCCAGCGGGCGCAAAGGGCGAGGCCGGATTTCGTCCTTACAGCAGATAATTGCGGTACCGTGGTCGATCTGTGCCGCCGTTTAGACGGCATCCCGCTTGCGATCGAGCTGGCGGCAGCCTGGGCGAAGCTGCTCACTCCGGCCGATATGCTCGCTCAACTAGGGCAGATCCTTGTGAGCCGGGACAGGGGAGTACCCAGGCACCATCGCTCGCTTGCGGCCGTGATCGAGGCGAGCCTCAATCGGCTCTCCGGTGAGCTGCAGAGATTCTTCGTCCGCCTTGCGGTGTTTCGAGGCGGCTGGACTTCCGAGGCCGCGCAATTCGTTTGCAGCGAGCCGCTGGCGCTGGTGATGCTCGGCGAGCTTCAGGACGTCTCGCTGATTACGACCTACCAGAGCGGACCGTCGATTCGGTTCCGGATGCTGGAGCCGATACGTGAGTTTGCAGCGAGTCATACGGCCTATGAGTCCGAAGCCGCGGCGATTCGTGGGCGTCACGCCTCGTATGCTGTTCAGTTAGCGGGTCAGGCGGCGCAAGGGCTGCGGGGGCCGGAACAGGCGGACTGGATGCGGACGATCGAGGATGAGCTGCCGAATCTGCGCATCGCTCTCGAAAGTGTCGAGCCGCCGACGCGATTGGTAGTCACCGCCGCCATCCAGCCGTTCTTGACGGCCAGAGGATACCATCGGGAAGGCCGCGCGTGGATCACCGCGTCGCCGGCGGCAATGGATGCGCTGCCGGACAGCGATCGCGGACCGGTTTCGCTCGCCGCAGGCATCATGGCGTGGCTGGATGGGAACACGACGCAAGCGCGTGCGAGCCTGAATGCGAGTGTTGCCTATTGCCGTGCTCTGCGCGACGAGCGAGGAGCCACCAAGGCGCTTATCAATCTTGCGAACATCTCGGCGCAAGAAGGTAAGCTTCTCGACGCTCGACACGAGTTCGAGACCGGGCTCGCGCTCGCAAGAAGGCTCGACGATCCCAGGCTAATGTGCGGCATTCTCGCGAATCTCGGCACACTTTGCGCGCAGCTCGATGACCGCGACGCGGCGCGCACCTCTCATGAAGAAGCCCTAGCGCTGCTCGATCGGTATCCCAACGACGTTCTAAGGGCGGACGTGCTGCACAACCTTGCCGACCTGGACCGCGGAACCGGCGCCCCTCTCACGGCGCTCGTGAGAATCCACGAGTGTATGGAAGTGGGTCGCAGGCTCCGAGATCGGCGACGCGCTCCGCAGACTTTGCTCCTGCTCGGCGTGATCTGGGTCGACCTCCGCGAACCCGGCCGCGCGGTCCGCATGTTCGCCGCCGCGGAGCAGGCGTTCAATGCGATCCGCATCGCGCCGACAAGCGAGGTCTCTTCGAACCGCGATGCCATGCTGGCCATCGCGAGATCGGCGCTATCGTCAATCGACTATTCGCGAGAGTGGGAGGCAGGATCGCAAATGTCGGTGGAACAGTCCATCGAATTCGCCATCGACGACATAGGCCGTTGGCTTGACGGCGAGACCCCACGCAAGCCGGACGACTGATCGTGTCTGCCCGGCTTACAAGCTGGAAAATGCGATTGTAAGGAGTTGTAATGCGCTTGTAAGCATCCCGTAATCCGCACCTGATATCCTCGTGTCATTGGAGCCGCGGTACACGATCCGCGGGATTGATAGACACAGTGCGCCCCCAAGCCGGTGAGAGCGCCGTCCGAGGGTGGTACGACGGAAAGGCGGAATGACGAAATGCACGGAATCCTGGACGAAGCGAGCAGCACGGACGTGGTGAGCGCAAGCGCGATTTGCGAGAATCGCTTCCGTTCCAACGACGATCGGATGGGCTGCCGGCCGCTCTGGCTCACACCGCGAGAGGCCGAGGCGCTCCTGCTGCTCTGCACGGTTTCGCCGGTAAGCGGTGGACATGGAGAACCGGAGCTCTTCCGTAAGCTCGGCGACTACTTCCGCCTCCACGCACTGTGAGCCATTGGCCACTTGCCGATGCCCATCTCTTTCGGCAGCCGTCCCTTGATCTTGGCCACCGCCCAAGATCAGATCACCCAAGGGCGAGAACACTCGCCAATTCTTCGCAGAAGGGATCGCAAGATGAAACGAAGGTTGCTGTGGATCGCCGCATTCGTTGCGCTCTCAGTTTCCATGTTGGGAGCATGGCACGAGGCGAACGCGTGGCAGAACCGCGCAAAGTTGCGGCCGCCTTCCAGGCCGGCTCCGACCGTGCTCGTTCCTGTGTACACACCGGTACAATACGCGCTTGTGCCGGTCCAGTCCCTACAAAACAGATCACATACGCACAGACTGAAACGCTCTCCGTTCCCGACCAGCGGGCCGTTCGTGTGGAACGAAAAGGTCCAGCGCATAACACCGGATACACCATCGAATGCGAATGACTATTGCCCCGATGCGCCCGGGGCAGAAAAGATGGTTACGGGCTATCTGGTCGACATCACGAACGATCCATACGGGGTCGTCGTGGCCAGCCAGTGCGTGGACGACACGGCAATGCCGGGTTATGCTCAGTTCACCTTCAACGCGGTAAGTGGACACTCCTATGGCGTCCGCACGTGCAACAAACTGCTCGGATCGGATAGTTACGCGATCTCCTCGCCGGGCGGCGGCGCCGTCTGGACGGGCGCAGACGACGAGTCGGTCGATCCCAGTAACCTGCCCCCAGGGCCCGTTCACCCGTAATCGGCCCGCTGCAGCTCAACCGGGGCAGGCACCTTTGCCTGTCCCGGTCCTCGACTTCTACTTCGGGCCTAAGTTTAAGTTCACAACGATCGAATTGAACTCATAGAACACTTCGATGCACCAGCCCCTAGACGGTCGTTGCCCCGCGCTGTTGGCGACACAAATGCACACACAAGTTCCATGGTTTATGAGTGCCTGCGCGCCAACCCTCCTCACCGGGCCGCCAGCGCCGCGGACGGCTCGACCGGCGCGGGCTTGCCCTGGCGCAGCGCGGGCATCCAGGCGCCCCAGCAGCGCTGCGTGTAGAGCGCGTGGGAGCCGTGCTCGTCCTGGTGGCCGCCGTGAGGAAAGAGTACGATCTCCTTGGGCGCGCGGATCTGGTTGAAGGCGGCTAGCACCCCGGCCGGCGGGCACGTCTCGTCGATCAGCCCGGCTCCGACCAGCACAGGACACTTGATGCGCGACGTGAAGTTGACGATGTCGTAGTAGCGCGACGCCTCGCGGACCCGCTTTGCGTCCTTGCCCTGAACGCCCCAGTACCACATCGGCCATCCCGGCGCGCGGCCCACGTCCGGGCCGAGCATGTCGCAGCCCGCCGGCACCTCCGCCAGCGCAGCCGTAATCTTGGGGTGGATGGCGGCGGTGAGCAGGGTCTGCAGGCCGCCCTGGCTCCCGCCCATCACCACCAGGGTCTTGCCGTCCCAGTCCGGCCGCTCCGAAAGATACTGCGCGGCGCGATAGCACGACAGGTACATGCGCAGGAAGTAGCTCGTTTCACGGTCCTCATTGCCGATCGCGGGATAGTTCTTCAGCGCGCCGGCGTTCAGGTCGGCATAATAAGCGGGCGGCTGTTCGATCGGGATGTCGTGCGCCTCGATGTTGAGCGCCAGCCAGCCCTCCTTCGCGCGATCGGTCACCCAGCCCTTCTGCAGGGGATATACGCCGGCCCACTGGACGATGAGGAGGGCAGGAAATCTCGCCCCTTCCGCCGGCCGCGCCACCTGTCCCTGGATGTGCGTGCCGCGGATGTTGTTCATCGTGATCTTCCAGTAGGAGACGCCGGGCTTGCCTGCGTCCCACGGCTCCAGCTTCGGCTCCGCCGGAACGGAAGCGAGCTCCTGCAGCTTCGCCGCCCAGAACGCGTCGAAATCGGCCGGCTTCTTCGCGCTGGGCTCGATCTTGCGCGCCGAGGCGATCGCCCCGCCATTCCCGCGGATCGGCCGCGCGTCCGACGTGGGCCGCGCGCGAACGTCGAGCAGCAGCGTGCCCGGAGCGTCGAACTTGGCATCGATCGTCGGGGCGTTTGGCGCAAAGGTGCCTGTGCCCTTCCCGATCTCCGTCAGTCCGCCCTTCTTGAGCGTATAGTCGAACGAGGCCGGCGGATCGCCTGGACCCTTCCACACCACGGTCCAGTGTACGCTCTCGCCGCTCTGATAGATGCCGTCCGGGTGGTCGGCGTTGACGACGATCGACTGTGCGCCGGCACGGCATGCCGCGAACAGCAGCGCCGCTGACGCAAGTATTGGCCAGGGCCCCGCAGCACGAACACTGCTGCGCGCCGCGGAGTGTCTGGCCGGTTTGCGGGCCGCTACAAGGGTGACCGCAGGCCGCCGGATGCTATCCGTATCTGTTTGTGTCATGCTTGCCTCGTTACGCGTCGGCTCGTCCCGCGGGTGCGTTCGTGCCAATCCATCGATCTCGTTAGGTCCACCGGCCCGTCTTCACTGCGCGTAGTTCTGGCAAGACGTGCCGCGCCTGGATTCGCCGCAGCTCTAGGGATTCCCTTACGCCAGCGGCGGAAAGGGTATCATAAACCTACCGGCGCACCGACTCGTGCGTAGTAAGGGGTGACCGTGGATCGGGCGGGCTCGCGGTGACCTGAATGGCGGCGGGACACCGGTGGGCACACGGCCGGGAGGGAGAGCAAGACGCAATGTTCCGACGGACTACAGGCGGCGGCAGGCTGCCCACGCAGGCGATCTGGTCGCTCTGCCGTAGGGCGATCGCCGGTTCGGCCGCCCTGCTGCTGATGGGCGCGCTCGCAATGCCGGTGCGCGCCGATGACGATGACGACCGGCCGCAGCCGCCTACTGCGGCCGCGAAAGACGCGGCTGCGCGAACGACCGCGGTTGTGCTCGGCCTCATCGCCGGTGTCGGCGTATACTACTTTGTCCAGCGACACCGGCTCATGAATGGCCATGGCAAACCGCCGGAATGGGACCAGAAGATGAACCGCAACGCGATCGTCTTCGCGATCGTTTCGGCAGTCGCGGTCGGCGGCGTGTGCGCCGCCTTCTCCTTGGCCGCGCCTCCGCCAAAGCGCGCCGCGCCGGCCCAGCCCGCTCCCAATACGGTCGTGCCTCAAAAGAACCCGAACGTCGAGTGAGCGCGGCGCTATTTCGGGGCGAACGCGCGCTCAGGCACGCGGCTCAGGAATAGCTGCACGGAGTTGTCCGGCTGCAGCTGCTGCCACGCGCAGTAGACGCCCCCGTCCGAAGCAAGCGCGAGCGACGGGTAGGAGGCGGCGCCCTCGCTTGCGGCCAGGTCGAGGATCTGCGCCGCCGGGCGATCTCCCGCGCCGACGCGCGCCAGCCTGACGAATCGGTCGTGCCACACTACGTACGTCTCGCCGCTGTGCGCGACCGCCACGCGCGGGTGGTGTCCCACTCCCAGCAGGGTCGGCGCCGCGGTTGAGCCTCCAGGGACCACGCAGGTGTAGAGGACCTTGTTGTCTGCGGGGCGGACCTGGCCGGTTGCGGGGAGCCCGGGAGGGTTTCCCCCGGTCATCCAGGCCGCATGCACCGTCCCGGATGCATCGAAGCCGATCGACGGGCCGTCCATGGGGCAGGTCGGCAGCTTCCAGGCGGTTCGTTCGAGGGCCGACGGCGCCGAGAAGGTACGGCCGCCGTCAGCGGACCGGACCAGGAACATATCGCGCAGGTCGTTGATGTCGTTTCGGAATGCGACCGACAGTCCCCCGTTGGCGTCGCACGCGGCCCCTACGCGGCAGCAGTGACAGATCGGATAGGGCTGTCCGACGGTCGCGTCGACGTTCGCCCCGAATGTGCGGCCCCCATCGACCGATCGCGCGAAGAAGACGCGCGCCATCTCCTGGCCATCCGGGCCCTTCTTCCGCTTGTCGAGCCAGGCGACGTCCACGCCCCCCTTTCCATCCGGCACTACCGTTGGAAACCGATGCTCCGCGCCGTCGACGTCGTCGTTCACCCGTACCGGCAGCGAGAAGGTCGCGCCGTCGTCGATCGAGCGCGCCAGCCAGATGTTCAGGTTACCCGGCCGCGGCGGATGTCCGGAATGCGCCCTGGGCGCCCCCGCCGCGCTCGCGGCCGCCGGGTGCTCCATTTTCGGCGCCGCCGTCGATCCCGCCGCGAAGGCCACGAAGATTGTGCCCTTGGCATCCACCGCGACGTTCGGGCCGCTCTCCGCGCCCAGGTCCAGGTGCATACCGACGAGGCTCACCGGCGTCTCTGCCTCGAGGTGCGCGCCGTCCGTACAGCGGGCAAAGAGAACCGTCGCTTTCTCGCCAGCCTGCCGCGCCCAGGCGACGTAGATGCCGCCTGCCGGCCGGATCGCGACGAACGGCTTGACATTATCGCCCTGCACCGTGAGTCTTACGGGATCCGGCGCCGCCTGGGCGCTGGCGCGTTTCGCGCCGACCGCAACCGGAGGATTGGCCCTCTCCGACGGCCCTGCGTGCCGGTAGGTCGGTCCGCCGCTCCAGAGGTATGGCGCCGCGCCCGCCGCGGCCAGCGCGACCGCGCTTACGAATAGACTAAATCTCATGGTCACTCATCCTATCCAAATCTGGCCGGCTGCCAGCCTAATTCTTGTCCCACATTCCGTCCACGTAGCCCGGCTGCGTGGGATCCGTAATGCCATTGCCATGCCACTGATCCGCCGGGCCGGGATAGAAGGGCATCGTCATGTGCATCAACTTGACGTGGCCGTCCAGGAGACCGACTTCGACGCCGCCGGAGTGGCGAGGATTGGGCCGCGACGGGTTGGCGGCCGGCATTGTGTCCGGCGCGTTGACCTGCGTCCGCAGGTCGAGGACCACGCCCGCGGTGGTGTCCTTGAGACCGCTATCGCAGAGCATCACTTTCTGGGCCGGCGTCGAGAATGCGGCCATGGGCTGGAAGTTGATGAGGGTGTTGAAGCCGTAGCCGGCCTCCTGGTTCGGATTCTTCACGCTCGGGCAGTACCAGATTTGCGACGCGGAGGTATTCGCGTTACCGGTTCCCGATTTCGTGTAGGGGTAGAGAAGCACCTTGCGGTCGATGCCGGCGTAGAAGCCGAAATAGGTCTCGTCGTAGTCCTGCGCATACATCAGCAGCGCAAGCGCCAGCTCCTTTGTATTCGATTGGCAGACCGCGGCGCGCGCCTTTTCGCGCGTCTGGGCGAAGACGGGAAATAGGATAGACGCCAGAATCGCTATTATCGCGATGACGACGAGCAGCTCGATTAGCGTGAAGGCGCGCGCAAAGGCGCCGCCTGGCTTTCGCGGATCCATGTGGGACACTCCTCCGGGTTACTGACCGAGAAACAGGGTAGAGCGGTGTTGCGGTCAGGCTAACCGGGGAGGCTGGCTTGGCGGAGTGAGTGTCAGGGAGGCGATCTTACACCGCGGCGAAGTCCGTGGAAGCGGGCGGGCGCTGCATGATACGGAGACCGGGGTCACGCAGGGCTGCAGGACGTGGAGACGGATACGCCCGGTGGAGGCGATGCTGGGCGCGGGCTCCGAGCCGCGGCACGCGCAACGGCATGCGGCCGTCGCGCCCGCCCTGCCGGCGGCGCAATCGGCCATGTGGCACTGCCCCGTGCCGCAGCAGCACCGCGCCGCCTGCCGTGCCGCCGCCGATGTTGAGGCGGCGTGTCGGGCCGCCGGCCCGGCCTGGGCCACGATCGCGGATAGGCATATGGCGAGGGTGCAGATGAGCCACTTTGGCATGAGGGCAAGGGTCCTGACACGTCGGCACGGCGCAACTGGCCGGATCCGCGTTGCGAACAGACCTATTATACCAAGCGCGCGGTGGATTTTGCAGCGCGCCGCATGTGGCTTTGGGCGCCGCGCCGTAATTCCGCGCTGCTCAAACTATTCGCGTACCGGATTCGGCGACGAGTTCATAACCGGACGGGACTACCCAAGCTGGCGTCGCGAGCGCGGCGACCTCGACATTTCTGCGCGCGCCTGCACAGTTGAGGCGACTAGGGCGCGCTGCCGGACGGCGACTCCAGGGCGTGCCGCATCGCGTCGAGGATGTTGTCGGCGGGCAGCACATCGAGGCCCTCTACCCGCACGCTCCGGCCTGCATTGTGCCGCGAGATGATCGCTCGGGTAAAGCCCTGCCGCGCCGCTTCTCGCAGCCGCTTGTCGATCTGGCCGACCGCGCGCACCTCACCCGCCAGACCGATCTCGCCGAGCGCGATGGTCGTCGGATGGACTGGCTGCTCACGGAAGCTGGAGGCGATGGAAAGCGCGGTCGCCAGATCGGCCGCCGGCTCGACGATTCGGATGCCGCCGGCTACGTTGACAAACACATCCTGCTCCCCGATGCGCAGGCCCAGCCGCTTTTCCAGCACCGCCAGCACCATGTTGACGCGGTTGGGGTCCATACCGGTTACGGCGCGGCGCGGGCTGGCCAGCGTGGACCGCGCCACGAGCGCCTGAATCTCCACCAGCAGCGCGCGCGAGCCCTCCAGCGTCGAGGCGACGGCGGAGCCCGATCCGCCCTGTTCGCGCTCAGAGAGCAGTACGGCGGACGGGTTGTCCACGCCCGCCAGCCCGGTCTCGCGCATCTCGAAGATGCCAAGCTCGTCCGTCGAGCCGAACCGGTTCTTTGCGGCGCGCAGGAGGCGGTACGCGTGGTGGCGATCGCCCTCGAAATAGAGTACCGTATCGACCAGGTGCTCAAGCACGCGCGGGCCGGCCAGGCCGCCCTCCTTCGTCACATGCCCGATCAGCACGATCGGAATGCCCTGCGCTTTCGCGAACCGCGCGAGATGGTTGGCGCAGGCGCGGACCTGGCTAACGGTGCCGGGCGCCGATTCAAGGCTGGAATCGGACATCGTCTGGATGCTGTCGA
>DATGJU010000028.1:0-7306 GCA_035295045.1 Chthonomonadaceae bacterium | reverse complement strand
GAGGCGGGCGGTTCGCTTCCAGGCCTTCAGCCGCGGGTTTTGGATCACAATATGCTGCCAGTGGTGCGCGATGTAAGCGAGACAGCGCCCCTCCTTGCGCATTCTGTCACGCAGCGACCCGTACGCCAGCCGCGCCGCATCGAAATGGTGCTCGACGAAGACGTCCATTTGACCACGCAGGCGGTATCCCGCCTCGATAAGCTGCATCGAAAACAGCGTCTCGTCGCAGAAGCCGAGCGCCCCCGGGCCGAGCTCCGTATCGAACTGCGGCACCCTGGCGAAGACGGACCGCGAGAAGGCCATATTGGCGCCGACCATGCACATCGGCCGCTCAGGATCGAGGCCGCGCGTGTCCGCCAGATAGGTGCGATGCAGCATCGTCATCCACGGGCGCTCCAGCTGCGGCGCGATGTGCACTCCTCCGGCGACCGCATCTGCCTGGCCCTGGAAGATCCGCTCGGTCACGCGCTCCGCCCAGTCTTCCGGTACCCGGACATCGTCGTCCGTCCAGACCAGGACCTCGCCTCTCGCCTCGGCGATGCCGCGATTGTACGCATTGCACTTGCCGGCGCGCGGTTCCAAGATATGCCGCACCGAGATCGGCGCCGAATGGTGGCTGCCGACGATCTCCGCGGTCCCGTCCGTCGAGCCGTTGTCTATCACCAGCAGCTCGGTGCTGCGGCCATCCGTGCGCGTGTGGCGCATGATGCTCTGCAGGGTCTCGGCCAGCGGGGCGGCACGGTTCCGAGTGCAGATCACTATCGAGATGTCCACCGGATCCCCCCGCAACGGGCTCCGCTTCCCGGCGGCGTGCCGCCCTCGCCTGCTGGTCCGAGCGATATGCCGCCGATGCGAGCCGGCTAAGCCACTTTCGGCTTTCCTGCGAGCAGGACCACCTCTTCGTTGCGGTCCGGCTTGAGCCAGGACACGATCGTCGACCCGAGCGAAGGCTGGCCTGCGCCGATGCGGGCGTCGGGCTTCAATGGATCGTTTCTTGCGATCCCCGCGCTCTCCCCGAAAACAAACTGCGTGGTGATAGACCCGCGCGCAATGCGTATGTCCCGGAACCCCGCGGCCTCCAGGATGCGCTGTAGGGACGACGGGGTGAAGATCACGAGATGCCGCGGGCTGTCGAGATGCATCCAATAGCGGCCGAACTTGCGGTGACCTTCAGATTCGAGGTTCGGCGTTATTACACAGATGACTCCGCCCGGCTTGAGCGCCCGGTACGCCGTCTTCAAATCGTTTAGTGGCGCGTGCATGTGCTCGATCGTGTGCGCGAAGACGATCGCGTCGTACCGGTCGTCCTCCAGGGTAACAGTCTCAAGCGTGCCTGCCCGGACATTCAGCCCGTGCGCCACTGCAGAGGCAGTTCCGGTCTCCGACGGCTCGATGCCATGGGCCTCCCACCCACACGCGCCCATCCGCCGCAGGAAATCCCCGTTCCCGGCGCCGACATCCAGCAGCGTCGGGCGCTCGGTCGGCGGCAGGCGAAGGTGCGCCACGAACATGTCTGCCGCGGTCTGCAGCGCGGGCACGAGCGGCGCCACCGCGGCGCCGATCGGCCAGCTCGGCGACAGGCGGTAGCCAAAGCGCGCGTTCAGATGGCCGTTGCGAATGGCGCGCCGAATGCGGCGCATACCCGTCGGCTGCGTCTCCTCGATCAGGTCGCCGTGAAGGGAGTAGCCCGAATAGACCTCGCCTATGCTTTCGCGTGTCGGCCTCGGACTCATGAATGCGCTGCCGCAGCCGGAGCACCGCATCAATTTCCATATGCCGGGCGCGCATTTATACGTGCGGTCGGTCAGGTCCGTATAGAGCACCGCGACGTCCGCGCTGCAGCATACGGGACAGGCCGGCACGTCTTCGAGAGAATGCGTCCAGGGCTCAATCATGAATCGATCTATTCATCCGCCGGCCTGCGGCTCCTCGGGGCCTGGCCCATTTCGCCGGCCCCAGACGTGCTGTATTAGGAGTGCCAACGACTCGTGCCGGGGCGGTTGGTCACCATGTAAATAAGGATCGCGAGCCGTGGGGGTAACCGAGGAGTACCGCAATTGGCCTGCATAATAACATTTTGCGCCCTCTCCTGTCAAGCCTGGCGGGGCTCACGCGTTAGGCGGACCGGTGTGTCAGGGCGCCGGAGCGCCGCCGACGAGACCGGCGCGGATGTGGCAATCGCCAGCGCTCGCGCGTGTCGGGAGGCGATCACTTCCAGGTGTACGGCAAGAGCTCTCGCACCGTCCGCACCTCGCCCAGGGGCAGGATCACCTCGGCGTCCAGATTCTGCGCGTCGACCTGCACCATCAGCTCCCGGCAGCGGCCGCACGGCGCGAGAATGTCGACGATGGTGACGGCCACGATCTTCTTTATCACCGTCTCGCGGCTATTCAGCATCGCCGCGATTGCCGAATGCTCCGCGCAACAGCCGATGCCGCAGGCGAGCTCGAGGCAGATTCCGGTGTAGAGGTTGCCATCCTCCGTAACCAGCGCAGCCGCCACCGAGCCGGCCGTGAGCCACGGCTGCGAAAGCGTGAACTGCCCGGCGCAGGCGCGCGCTTCGGCAATAAGGCTGGCGTTGTCCATGGCGCCCTTCCCGGAAAACCTCCGAATTCTCGAAGCCTTCCCCATTCCTTCATCTTAGACAGAAAACAGAAATATGATAGAGTTGATACGTCCGGAAGCGGCGCGACTCCTGCCCGTTCCGGTAGCCGCTCCGCATTTCGTACGGACGTGGATGACGGGACGGCCGGAACCGCCGATCCGACCGCCTGCGAAAGTCTCAAGGTTTAGGCACAGTTCTTGCAGTTCGATAACAGGACCACAACATACGCCGACAGCGCCATGCTTTGTTATGGTACAATGCGCCTGCATTGCGCGCAACTTCGGCCGTCCTTCAAAACAAGGAGAGAATTGTACAAGCCATCCACTATTGCACGGCGCCATGACCGTGCCGCAGGGTTTACCCTGATCGAGCTGCTCGTTGTGATTGCCATAATCGCCATCCTCGCGGCGATCCTGTTCCCTGTCTTCGCGCAGGCCCGAGAGAAGGCGCGGACCATCTCGTGCACGTCCAACGTAAAGCAGATATCCCTCGCGCTTGCGATGTATACGCAGGACTACGACGAGACCCTGGTGCCATATACGCAGACCGGCGCCTCGGGTGGATTCGCGACGCCCTGGACCGTCGTGCTGCAGCCCTACATCAAGAACTTCCAGGTCTTCACGTGTCCCAGCAATTCGCAGCAGGGTATCGGCTACACCTATAACGCCAACATCGCCCGCGCCGACGGATACAATACTCCGAGCGGTCCGCGCACGCTGGCGGGCATTCCGCTTCCTGCCTCGACTCCCGTCTTTATCGACGCCGTCGGCATCAGCGGTCCCTCCACGCCGGTCAACCCGCAGGGCATCACCTGGCCGTATCCCCAGGACCAGGCGCTCGCGTTCTTCATCAACGGTTCGCCGACCAGCGGCAGCCGGTTCCTGAACAACGTAAGCGATTTCTCCCAGGGTTGGTCCTCCGCCGCCACTCCGAGCGCCGCCCAGGGCACAGGCCCGAGCAACCCCGGCGCGGTCGCCGCGACGCGCCACAGCGACGGCGCCGTGTACGGCTTCATCGACGGCCACGTCAAGTGGCTGCACGCGGCGGACAGAACCAAGCCCAATAACCCGGCGCTCAGTAACCTGAACTACATGGGCGATGGCCAGCTAGGCCCGGCTGCTAACGGCAACGCGCTCTAGCTAGAAATCCGCGGCAGCCCGTACGGCTCCTCGTGAGCCGCATTGCGGAGGACCGGGTGAGCCTGTTCATAAGCCTGGGGGCGGCTCTGGAGAGATCCGGAGCCGCCCCGTTTGTTTCGTAGTCGCCGCGGCGCGCAACGGGGCTGTCTGCCGAGATTCCGCGCCTTCGCTATAATCCACTCAGCCAACTTCGCGGGCGGACGCGGAGTCGTGAGAGCGACGGGCTGCCGGTTTATCATTGCCGCGGGGCCCTCCGCCAGGTTAGCCGGCGTACGCTGCCGCTTGACCCGAATTTGCCGCAGGCGACGCACACTGCGCCGGTCGGGTAACGTGTAATCGCGGCTCGCGCCGGTGGAACTATTATCCGAGGAAGGCATGAACGACGAAGAGCGCTATCTTTTCGATCTCCAGGGCTATCTGCACCTGGAGGGCGTGCTGGACGCAGAGACGCTTGCGCGCATGAACGCGTGGATTGACGCGCAGGCCGATGAAGGTCCGGAGTGGAAAGCGCAGACGGGTAACGCGCACGTGGAGCATCCGATCACCTGGGGGCCGGACTTCCTGGCCCTGCTGGACCATCCGCGGACGCTCCCGATTCTGCGGGAGATCATGGGCGAATACTGCAGGCTCGATCACGATTATGCGATCTTCCTGCAGCCGGGCCACGGCGGCCTTCAGCTTCACGGCCCGAAGATGCGCGAGCCTTACGATCCGCTCCACTTCTACCATTATGTCGATGGCAAGATCTTTTGCGGTCTGTGCGTCGCCACGTTTGCACTGACCGACGTACCGGAAGGGTCGGGAGGCCTCGCGGTCATTCCCGGCAGCCACAAGAGCAACTTTCCCGTGCCGGAGGAGATCCGCCTGCTAAAGCGGCCGTCGCCGATCGTGCGGCAGGTTCCCACACGGGCCGGCGACTGCGTGATCTTTACCGAGCGCCTGATCCACGGAACCCTCCCATGGCGCGGACCAGGAATCCGCCGCACGCTCTTCCTCAAATACGCGCCCGGAAGCCTCTCCTGGGACAACCGGGCCTACGCTCCGCAGGCCGAAGTGCCGGCCATACGCGCGATCGAAGCGCAGCTCAGTGCCGAGCAGCGCCGGCTGCTCATGCCGCCATCGGCCGACGATCACCGCAGGCGCCCTCCGGCGCCGAGATAGAATGGGGAACAACGCGCGTGAACCGTGCGATCTAATCGGCGTACACGGCGCGCGATCGAACGGTTCGGAGCCCCGCCAGCCTATAGATGGATAGGATTTTTCGGCCGGCGAGGCGGCGTTCGCTAATATTCGACGAGAGTGGTGCGATAATATAGATGTGCGACGTGACCCAGGAAGCGAGGAAAAGTAATGGCGACTTCACATAACGCGGCGCCCGCGGTCGAGACCCGGCCGGAGACAGCGCCGGCTCCCGTTGAGAGAATTCCGGACAATCCGAACGATCCGTTCGGAGTGGACCGCAAGATAATCGAAGAGATCGAGGAGATCGGCCGAAGGCATGCCGAGCCCCGAAGGTAGATTGGCGAGCGCCGGAGCAGAGAAGCTCCGGCGCTCGTTTTTCGTGGGCAGCCCTCTCTGGCCATCGGACGTATCGGACGGGGGCAACGGACTTGCCCACGCCGCGATCCCTGCTACGCTCCTCGTTTGCGCCTATAGTGTCACTCTCATCCACGGTATTCGTACTGGTTAGAATCGACTTAACGGAACAAAGCCGCCTGCTTGGCGCGTCGGTTCCAGTGTCGGGGCGCGACAGGCGTCGCGGCGCCGAGCCCGCGCGTTACGCGGCTGTTGCCGCAGGTGAGTTCCGCCGAACGTCTCCTCTCGGAGCGCGGGGGACCGAGATCGGAGGGTAACCGAATGAATCCCATCGCCCGGGGCTGCCGTAAGCATCCCTTGCATACCATTCTTTGCGTCACGGCGCTGTCTGCCGCCGCGCTCATTCTGTCCGGCGCCGCGGCGCCGGCGCGGGCCGCGGGGGGACCGCAGCCCGCTTCGAATGCCGGGCCGGTCCGCCTGTGCCGCTTCTCAATCGTCGATGGCGACGTGAATTGGCGGCCGGACGACAAGGTCGGCTGGTCGCGCGCCGTGCGCAACCTTCCGATCCGGCAGGGCTGCGAGGTAGCGCTGACGGGCCGCTCCGACGCCGAGGTGCAGTTCGACGACGGCAGCCGCCTCAAGCTTGGCAATGGCGCGGTCGTGACCCTTTCTACCCTGTACAGCGACGCAGACGGCGAGTTCACCCAGATCGCGCTGCGGACGGGAACCCTCTCGTTACGGATCAACAAGGCGCCCTCGGTGTATGAGGTCGATGGCCCGGTCTGCTCCGTCGATGCCTCTGGGCCGGCCCGCTTCCGCATCGATGCGACGAACGGCGAGCAGGTCCGCGTACGCGAGGGCAAAGTCGTGATGAAGGGCGACCATGGCGAGTGCAGCCTGATTGCCGACAACTACGTGGATCTCCCGACGGCGACCAGTCCGTACGCGGTCCGCGCGCTGCCGCCGCACGACGCGTACGACAACTGGGAGGCCCGTCTGTACGCCCGCGAGAACCGCTATCTCGCCAGCCATCATCGCACCTTCCTTCCGAGCGACGTCGCCCTGGTTTCCGACGATCTCGATCTGTACGGCGACTGGCGGTACGATCGGCACTATGGGCGAATCTGGCATCCGCGCGTGAGGTATGCCAACTGGCGACCGTACCACGATGGCCGCTGGGTGTGGTGCGACCCGTACGGCTGGACCTGGGTGGACGACGAGCCCTGGGGCTGGGCGCCGTGCCACTACGGCACGTGGGTCCATGAGTCTTATGGTTGGTGCTGGGATCCCGGCCCGGCGCATCAGTACTGGTGCCCGGCCGTAGTGGACACCTGCGACTACGACGGCGATGTCGCGTGGTGCGCCCTCTCGCCGGCGGAGGTACGATACCCAGCGGCGATTTCGATCGGGTTCCGGGGCGGCGACTGGTCGGCGTTCTTCTCGATAGGCGGGGCGTGCGACTACTACCCGGTTTCGGCGGGCTACTGCGAGCCCTGGGCCTGGTCGAATTCGTACTGCAACTCCGCCTCCTTCGTCGATTTCTCGGTACGATTCAATAACTACTACGGCGGCGGCTTTGGTCGCCGGGACGGGTTCCATGGGTTCGTTCCGGCGAACGCCCGCTTTGCAGGCGGCGGCTCGTTCGCGACCGTGTCCGCATTCGGCGGGCGCGGCGCATTCCAGGGCCTGCCGCGCGACCGCAGCGGTGTCTTCAGCCGCGGCCTGACGGCGACGGCGCCGGCGGCGGGCGCAATCGGGTTTGCCGGGCCTCGCTCGGTGCGTCCGACGACGGCCGCGATGACCGCGACCCGGTCGTTCCGCAGCGGCGATCCGGTGTCGCGCGCAACGCTCAGCCGGCCGGTCCGCGCGGCAGCCGCTGGCGCCGGGAGCTTCGCGACGGCGCGGCAGCTCGTCGCGCGGCCGCCGGCGCAGGCCGGCCGCTTCAACGGCGGCGCCGGCGCACGAATGGGCGCCGCGGGCGCGGCAGGTGCGGCGGCGGCAGGCGCTTTGGCCGGTCGGGCGCGGG
>DATGJU010000027.1:0-7701 GCA_035295045.1 Chthonomonadaceae bacterium | reverse complement strand
ACACGCTTCGGAATATCGCGAATGGCGCTATTAACGCGCTTGCGGCAGATGCGCGCCGCCTCTCCGCGCAGTTCGGCCAGCCCTCGTGGGGCATGGGCGACGACGAGGCGCTCCGGCGCCTGCTCATGCCGGACCCTGTCGCCGTCCGCGTGGCCGATCTTACTCCGGCCGACCGCGCAAGCCAGACCGCCGCACTCGTCGACGATCGGCTTCGGGCGATCATTGCACCGCTCGGTATTCATGCGACACCGACGATCGGCGCGAATCTGGCGGCCGCATGGGCAGGCCCGCGCGATACGACGGAGAGCCGCGAGCGCGATGCCGAGGCGACGCGCCAGGCGATGATCGCGGCAGCGGACCAGGCGATCCGCGATCTCGAATCGCGGCGCGAACATGCGCTACGCTACATGCGGGACCGCGATACACGTTTCCCCCAGGGTTGGGGGCCAGCGACTGCTTCCGACGGACCGGACCTGCCGTCCGCGCCGCCGTTATCCTATTGGGACGAACGTCGCGAGACCGTGCTGCGCCTCGCGGAACAGGCAGAGAGACTCGCCGCACAGGATTCGGGATCATGAACAGCATCGGGATCGACTTTCAGCAGACTGTGACCATTCTCTGCATCGGCGAGGGGACCGGGCCCGCGACACGGGTGCGAAGCGTCGGCGATGGCCTGCGCCCCATCATTCCCAACGTAGTTTCCGGCGAGCTTTGGGGCAGCCGCGCGCTCGATGGCGGCGGCCAGGAGTCTGGGCCCGGCGGACGGAACGCCAACCGCTCCCCCGACGATGGGAGGTTAGGGGGCGAATCCGCTGCGTCGTCCAACCAGGATTGGGGGGCGGCGGGCGCACCGTCAGATGGTCCGTGGCTGGCCGAGCCGGACGCCTCGCGGTTCTGGCAGGGTCTTTACGGCCGGCTCTACGCCTTTCTCGGCCGCATCCCGCCGACCTCCCAGCGCGGCTACCGGCTGATTGCCGGGCTGCAGGCACTGGACGGACGCGCTGCCTCCGACGGCGTCTGCCGGCTGGCGGCGCAGGCCGGGTTCGGGCCGCCGACCTGTATCGCGGCCACCGACGCGCTTCTAGCCCGCCATCTCTCCGAGACGCGCCAGGGATCCGCGGGCGAATCGACCATCACGGTCATCTCGGCAGGCGATACGGCCACCACCGTCTGCTCCTACCGCATGCGCCGCGAGTCGCTGGCGTCCGGCCGCATCGCGACGCGCATTCTCGCCCGAGATACGTCCCCGCGCCATCTGCCCTTTGGCCACGCGCACTGGGCCGGCCGACTGCTCGTTCACATCACCGACCTGTTCACCGAACCGATCCAGTCCGGCTCCGAGCTTGCGATGCGCGACGCGGCGCTCGAATTCGGCTCGCGGCTGCGGCGCGCGCCTGCCGGCCGCTCCGTAACCTGGACCGGCCCGCACCGCGATAAGCTGTACGCGCCACTCGAGCTGACCTACTCCGACTGCGCATCATGGCCGGAAACATCGCACTACCTCGCGATGCTTCCGGACATGATTCGCGATTCGGCGGCCGCGCTGGGCGTCAGGAGCCGGCCAGACTTGATCTTGGTCGGCGGAATCGGCGCGCTCTGGCCGTTCCCGGTCGCCGCGGCGGCCTCCGTCGGGCAGGTGCTGCAGAGCGGTTCGCCGGAGGAGGACGTGGCGCGCGGCGCGGCGTGGTGGCCGGAGATCGAGTCGCTCTGGTCCGACGTGCCGACGCTGCTCGCCGATTCGCCGTCGTCGCTCGCGCCGCTGCTCTCCGCGCCGCTGCCGGACTGGCTCTCCGACGTGTCGGCGGTCGTTTCGAGCGCGGCGCCCGCCGAGCCGGATAACCCGTTCCTGCCGCGCGAGGAGTTGGAATCTCCGTTCGGTGCGTCGGCGCCGGCTTCATCCACGGAATTCGCGTCGCTTTCGGTAAGCGCACAGGCGAGCGAGGCGTCGTTCAGCCCGTTCGAGCCGCTCGGCGAGATTCCGGAGAGCGTCGCGCAGATGCTCAAGGATAGCGCGCCGGGACAGGCGCACGACTTCGATCTGCCGGTGCACGAGACCGACGCCAAGTCCGAAGACGACGTGGACCTGGACGACCTACCGCCCTGGGATCCTCGGCGGAACGAGTTGTGATGGACTTTCGCGAAGTCAAAACGGGCCGCGGACCTGCCGGAGGCCGATGAAGTTGTCACGGAACGAGACGCGATGGACTCTCTCGGGGTTGAACTCTCGGTCCAAGTCTACCAAACCCGCCCTCGCGGGTTGAGCCCGCGAAAGACGAAGTCCGCCTTGGGTGGACTTCGTACACCCAGACCGGTACTTCAGTGCCGCGCGCAAGTAGCATAGGGGATTGGTTCTTATGGCATCCACCAACCTGCCGGCGGTCCGAACGGAGACGCCGGCCGCGCTTTCCGGCCAGGGATTTCCGCTCGACGAGCCGCAGTTCTCGGAATCGCTGCCCCTGATGATGGTCTCCGCGCTGGAGCGGCGGTACCTCGCCGACCTCCAGTCCGGCCATTGGGACATCTCGGCGCGCGAGGGCGACGACGGCCTTCCGCTCCTGCGCGAGGTGGTCAAGCTCGGCCGGCCGGACAGCGACGAGGCCTGGGCGCAGGCCATGCCGCACGTCCTGACCGCCTGCAATGAGCCCGGCCACGCGCTGGTCATGGCGCTGCATGGAGAGGGCACGCGCCACAAGCTCTACCTCGGCGGCCGGCGCATCCTGGGCTCCGGCGCGCGCTCCACGGAGGATTTCGTTGCGGCGCAGGAGAGCGCCTTCAAGGCCTACTTCACCGGCCTGGAGATGGGACCGACCGCCAGCATGGACGGCGACGACATGCCGGAGCTGTCGGAGTTCCTGGCAACCGCGCCGGCGGTCTCCGTGCTGACCGGCATCCCCTCCGGCCGCGGCGGCGCTCCAGGCGCGCTCCAGAGCCTGGACCGGCTGGTGAAGGCCGTCGGCAACCAGAAGTACGCCCTGCTGGTGGTCTGCGAGCCGGTCGAGCCGGCCCAGATCGATCAGACGCTGGACGCCTGCCGCCGCCTCAAGAGCGCCGTACACGCCTACACGCGCCGGACGATCACCCGCAGCGAAGGCGAGTCTTCGAGCGAGAGCCACACCGACAAGGAGTCGCTCGACACATGGCAGAGCAAGCTGCCTCTGGCGCTGTTCGGACTTTCGGCGTTCGCCAGCGTCGTCGGCCTGTTCGTCCCTATGGTGGGACACATCGCGCAGCCCATGACATCAATGGGCTTCGCGGCGAACGCGCGCGCCATGCAGCACGACATGGAGAATGCGCGACAGATCACCGACGGCAAGAACTGGTCGGAGGCGGGCGGCACCGAGCTGCTGGACGCGAACGCCGAGGCCTGCGAGGCGCTGCTGCAGGAGCACATCGACCGGCTGGAGGCGGGCCGCAGCAACGGATGGTGGAAGACGGCGATCTACGTGGCCGCCGAGAGCGAGGCCGCGGCGCAGAGCGTGACCGGCGCGCTTCGCAGCCTCTGCAGCGGCGAGTCTACGAAGCTCGACCCGTTCCGCTCCGTGCCCGTCCCGCCCTACCTGCTGCGCGAGGCGGTCCAGCACGGCCAGGTTCTCAGTCTGCTGCCTGCCGAGGGGAACCAGAGCCATCCGCTTGGCGAGACGTTCGACGTGCTCGGCACCTGCGTCACCTCCGAAGAGCTCTCCGTGCTCGTGAACCTGCCCCAGCAGGAGATCCCGGGCCTGCCGATGCACGATATGAGCACCTTCGCGCTCTCCGCGCCGGAGGCCACCGAGGACTCGATCCTGCTCGGCACGCTGCAGGACAGCCAGGGCCGCGACCTCTCGCCTGTCACCGTCACGCAGGCGGCGCTCAACCGGCATGTCTTCGTCTCCGGTATCACGGGCTACGGCAAGACCAACACCTGCATGCAGATTCTGCTGGAGTGTTATGGGAAGCTCGGCCTGCCATTCCTCGTGATCGAGCCGGCAAAGGCGGAGTATCGCCGCCTCTCGCAGACGGATGAGTTCAAGGGCAAGCTGCGCGTCTACACGTTCGGCGGCAACTCGCCGCTGCCGTTCCGAATCAATCCGCTCAGCCCCGTCGCGGGCATCCCGCTCGGCCGCCACATCGACCTGTTGAAGGCCGTCTTCAACGCCTCCTTCCCGATGTACGCCGGCATGCCCTACGTCCTGGAGGAGGCGATCCTCGAGGTCTACGCCGAGCGCGGCTGGAGCCTGTTCACCTCGGAGAACGCCTGCCTCGATCCGCGTGCCGGCGTCGACGAGCGCAGTGCGCTGACACCCTGCCTGGAGGACCTGCATGACAAGGTCGACGTGGTCCTAAACCGCAAGAAGTACGGCCAGGAGGTGCATGCGAATATGGGGGCGGCGCTCCGGTCGCGCATCCGCAGCCTGATGGTTGGCAACAAGGGCATGGCGCTGAACACCCGCCGCTCCACGCCCCTCGCCGATCTGTTCGACGTGCCCACCGTGATCGAGCTGCAGAACCTTGGCGACGACGAGGAGAAGGCGTTCGTCATGGCGCTGCTCTTCGTGCTCCTCTATGAGTACGCCGAAGTGCGGCAGACGGAGATCGCGCCGGCCCGCCGTGGCAAGCTGCAGCACCTGACGCTGATCGAGGAGGCGCACCGGCTGCTCGTCGCCACGCATGGCCCCGTCAGCGCCGAGACCGCCGACCCGCGCTCGAAAGCCGTCTCGATGTTCACCGACATGATGGCCGAGATGCGCGCCTACGGCGAGGGCTTCATCATCGCCGACCAGATTCCGACCAAGCTGGCGCCGGAGACACTCAAGAACTCGAACCTGAAGATCATCCACCGGCTGGTCTCGCCGGACGACCGCGAGGCGGCCGGAAGCTGCATGAACCTGACCGACTGGCAGAAGCGCCACCTGAACAACCTGAAACCCGGCCTTGCGATCGTCCACGACGAGCGGATAGGCGAGGCGGTGCTGACGCGAATCCAGCCGGTGAAGGACAACCGCGCTCCGACCCTCACCGAGCGCGAGGTCCGGGCGCTGCTGGGCGAGATCGATGGCGGCGACAGATCCTACCTGCATCGGCACGCCGGCTGCCGCTCCTGCCCCGCGCCGTGCACCTTCTACCACCGACTCGAGGAGGCGCAGGATCAATCGGAGTGGAACGCGCGGCTGCAGCCCTTCCTGGAGACGACGCTGCTGGACGACGCGCCCGCCGCCTGGGCGGCCTGGTCCCAGTGGCGCGCGGAGTGGGACGAGGAGAGTCAGGCGATGTTAGGCCAGACGGGAGAGGCGGCCATCGGAGTGACACACTGCGCCGTGACCAACGCCGCGCACAAGTGGATCGGCGACATGGCCGGAATGCGCGCGAAGCAGGCGGCCCACCAGACCTCGCCTCTCACCCCCGGCGACCGGCTCCAGCGGGAGACCGCCGCGCGGGCGCTGGGCGCGCTCTTCATCGCCTGGGCTCGCCGGACCGAATGGGAGGAGGCGGCCGCCACGGAGTTCGGCGCCGCGCAGGAGAGGCTGCGCGGCGCGATCGCAGATCGGCCCAGGCGCGAGCTGACGGGCTGCGCGCAGTGCCCGGCGCGCTGCCGCTACCCGGCCTACGTGGTCCCGATCCAGGAGACGCTCGAGAAGCAGATCAAGCCGAAGCTGGCGACCGGCATGGCTCCCGCAGACCGGTTGAAGGCGATCGACCAGTCCGTGGCGCAGGTCGAGGCATCCATGCCGATGCTCAAGCGGCGCAAGGCGGATCCCAACGTCCGGCGGCACTGGCTCTACTGCGCGCTAACGCACGTCTCGCTGCCGCCGGACCTGCCTGCGACCGTTCAGGACAACCGCGAGTCGGTCCTTGCGATGCTGCGCCAGCCCGCTATCGACGCGGAGGCCGCCGAGCTGAGTGACATCGCCGGGCTGGCATCCAATTAACCCTCCAGCCCTGCCGCGTGCCGGTGCGCGGCAGGGTCGCCGGCGGACCGAAGCGCGACGGAATGAATTCCTTCGCTATACGGCCTCCGGCCACATGTCCCTCCGGGACATACCGTTTAGCGATGTGGCCAACTGATTGCAACCTGACCATAATACACCTGGGATTTGCTTTGATTCGAGGACAATCCGATCAGGAGAAGCGCAAAGCTAACGGCGAACAGTGGACGCCTCAAGGATGCAACTGAGGCGGGAGGTAGGTTGGCATGGCATCCGCGTGGAGGCGAAACAAGCTGTGCGTCTGCGTACACTTCGTTTGGGCGACGAAGGACCGCCTGCCGCTTATCACGGAGGCCATTGAGCGCGACCTATTTCGGTGTGTCCGCGGTATCTGCCAGGACCTTCGATGCGATTGCTTGGCGATCGGCGGCGTCGACGACCATGTGCATTTGCTGGTTTCGCTCTGCTCGACGGTAGCCCTCGGCCGCGTTATGAAGGAGGTGAAAGGCGGTTCCTCGCGGTTCGTCTCGGCGACGGTCGCACAAGACGCATGGTTTGCCTGGCAACCAAATTATGCCGCGATCTCGGTCTCGCCGTCCCACCGCCGCCGGGTTGTGCGCTACATTGAGAACCAGAAACAGCATCACGCGCAGGGCACCGAGTGGCCGCAGGCCGTAGAGACGGACATGGAGGTCTTCACCGACGAAGCATAACGCAACTCACTCGAGCCCTGTTCCGCTAAACGGTGTGTCCCGGAGGGACACGGGGCCGAAGGCCGTATAGCGAAGGAATTCATTCCGTCGCCCGCTCGTCACCGTGTGTGCCATCGGTGGTGCCCAAGCGGCACTCGATTTCGCAACGGCGGACCTTTCACGGAACGCGCTTCAATTGCCCACTGCCAGAATGGCCGCCGCCTGAAAAGCTATAGTCAAGGTGATTTCGATCCACGAAGATTAGCGTGGTCGTGCTTGGACTAAACTTACCGGACGTCCAAAGGAGCGTCTCCTCGAGCGTGATTTGCCCGGAAGCGGTTTGCGTTAGCTTTAACCTGGCTGCTCTAGGGTGCCCCCTCGGCAGCAATCTATAGTAGACCATACCAACCGTTCCGCTGACCGCACCGTCGGTCAGAGCGAACACAACGTGAAAGCGTTTATTGTCCTCTTGCGAGACCGCAGCACTTTCCCACACACCGACGAAATCAGGAGGCATGGGCTTTCCCTTTCAGTTTGCGCGCACGGATATCATGCCGATCCGACGTTCGCCGTCGCGTTTCGAACCAGGGCATCCAACTTCGCGCGGTGTTCCACATCACACACGCTATTCACTCGGACGCGCGGGCCCATTGGAGACCGAAACTACTCGGTGCACCGGCGCGACCGGCTTCCGACATGGCTAACTCAATCCTGCCGCGTGCCGGTGCGCGGCAGGGTCGCCGGCGGCGTGGAATGTGCCGCTGTGGTGGTCGATGTGCAGCATTACGGGGTTGGCCACGGCGCCGGCCGCCAGCTCGATCGTGTGGCCGCGGCGGGCCAGCTCGGCGCGCGTCTCGGCGCTAACGGTGTCGTTGATCGTAAGCGAGCCGGCCCGGAGGAAGGCGCGCTCCCGGTCCGGGATCGGGTTGAACGAGTCCTGATGGTGGTGCGTGGCGAAGCGCGGCTGCGTGACGGCGGTCTCCGGCGGCATGCCGAAGTCCACGAAGTCCAGCAGCAGGTTGAGCGTCGCCTGGTCCTGCAGGTCTCCGCCGGCCACGCTGATCGCCAGGACCGGCCTGCCCTCCTTCAGCACCATGGTCGGCGTG
>DATGJU010000026.1:0-5980 GCA_035295045.1 Chthonomonadaceae bacterium | reverse complement strand
AAAAACCGCGAACCGCTCGTCACCAGCGTCATCGAACGACGCGTATATGCGATTGTTGAGAAGATATTTCGAGATAACGGATGCCCGTTGCTCGCAATCAACGGAATGCCGGACCACGTCCACGTGCTGACCGTGCTCTCGACGACGATTACGATCGCCGATCTGATCGGCCGCGCAAAGGGCGGCTCGTCCAGAATCATTGGCGAAGAAGTTACGCCGGACTCTTGGTTCGCTTGGCAGCCGAACTACGGTGCATTCTCGGTGAGCGCAAGCCACGTCAAGCGCGTGGTCGGTTACATCGCCAACCAGAAGGTGCACCACACCGCTGGCACGGTCTGGGAAGAGGCCGAGGAAACCGACGAACCGGACGAGTAGCCACATTCGCCTGGTCTGGTAGTTGCCTGCCCGAAGGGCAGGCCCCGGAACGGGCTATAGCGAAGGGCTTGCCCGTCGCCCCACGCGAAGCGGCCTACAACGAAGGGCGCGCCCGTCGCCCCAGGCGAAGCCGGCCAGAGCGAAGGGCTTGCCCGTCGCCCCAGGCGAAGCCGGCCAGAGCGAAGAGCTTGCCCGTCGCCCCAGGCGAAGCGGCCTACAACGAAGGTCGCGCCCGTCGCCCCAGGCGAAGCGGCCTACAGCGAAGGGCTCGCCCGTCGCCGCCGTTCGCGCCATAATCGCGGCGGGCAAGCCGCAATCCGCGTAATCCGACAAATCCGTTCGATCCGAGTTCAGACAGCCGCCCGCGAGGAGAACGCCATGCCCATCGATCCGAACGACCTTAAACTCTCGCCGTTCTTCGCGGCGATGACGGACGATGAGCGGGCCGCGCTGGCGAGGCTCATGACCGACGAGCGCAAAGCGAAGGGCGGGCTCTTCTTCCGCAGGGGCGATCTGGCCCGGGCGCTCTACTTCGTCAAGAGCGGCAGCGTGGAGTTCACGTTCCTGCATCCAAGCGGCGCGCCCGGCCGGTTCGAAGAGATCGGCCCCGGCACGTTCTTTGGCGAGGTGGGCGTCTTCAGCAGAGATAGCCGCCGGACCGCGGACGCCGTCGCGACTTCGGACACGGAGGTCTTCGTCCTCTCGCGCGAGCAGCTTACAAAGTATCTCCGCGAGAGCCCCGAGGCGGCGCTCCATCTGATCCAGGGCATGGCGGACCGGCTCGCGCGGTCGGGCGGGCAGTACCAGCGGTCGCCCGTACCGAACCTGAACAAGCTGACAGAGGAGCAGCTCACGAGCTCGGACTGGCTGGCGAAGAACGTGGCGCAGTTCGCAGGCAGCCATGCGTTTCTCGCCGTCCATGCGCTCGTCTATGGCGCGTGGGTCGTCTATAACCTGGTGGTCGGCGAGCGAGGCTTCGACCCCTATCCGTTCCACTTTCTCGGCGTCTGGATCGGGCTGGAGGCGATGACGCTCACGACGTTCGTCCTGATGAACCAGTATCGCGAGGACAAGGCCGCAAAGCTTCGAAACGACGAGGAGTACAAGATCAACGTCGACGCCGACCAGGTGGTGAACAACCTGGACGCGCGGGTGGAGGCCATCGAGCAGGCTCTTAAGAGCGCGCGCGCCGGCGGCCAGGATGCGGCGGCGGCGGCGATTGCGCCTCCGGGCGCTCCCGTGGGCGCCGGTCCGGAGCCGGCTCTCGCGGAGTCGGTCGTGGACGGCGCTGAGCCGCATCTGCCCGAGAGCGAACCGGCGTGAGGGCGTCGTCCTGAAGGGCGATTCGCGCGTTCGGCGGATGAGCGTGATTTACCGGCCAGGCCAGCGCCGCGGCAGCCCCGCCGACCGATGAACCTTCGTTGCCTGCCGGGCTGGCGCCGCGGAAGCCCCGTCGATCCAGAAACCTCGATTGCCCGCCGAGCCGGCGCCGTAGGAGCCCCGCCAATCGACGAACCGCTTGCGGCGATGTTCGGCCACTCCTCTCTTTCGCTCGACTCTCCAGCCGCGACGGGTAAACTATAGCCACGCGCCTCGCCGGACGGCGCGAGACGGACGGCTATACGACAGCGGAAGGCGCAGCGATGCATCCAACCAGCTACCAGGAACCAGGAACCAGCAACCCATGAGGCTCACTCGCACGACGGCCGGCGCGCTGGCCGAGCGCGACGGCGCGCACTATGACCTGCCCGGCTTCGATTGGGACCTGCTGTTCCGCTGTCCCGATCCGGTCGCGCTCGTCGCGGACTCGCTCGCGAAAGCGGCGCCCTCCCCGGCCGGCGCGACCGGGGGCGCGCTGGCGCCGATCGTCTCGCAGGAGGTGTGGGCGGCCGGCGTCACCTACTACCGCAGCCGCGACGCGCGCATGGAGGAGTCTAAGGCGGGAGGCGGCGAGGACTTCTACGCGCGCGTCTATGAGGCGGAGCGGCCGGAGCTGTTTATGAAGGCGACGCCGCACCGCGTGGTCGGGCCGGAGCAGGCCGTGCGGATCCGCGCAGACTCGAAGTGGAACGTCCCGGAGCCGGAGCTGACGCTGGCGATCAATTCGCGAGGCGCGATCTTCGGCGTCACGGTCGGCAACGACATGAGCTCGCGCGACATCGAGGGCGAGAACCCGCTCTACCTGCCGCAGGCCAAGGTGTACGACGGCTGCTGCGCGCTCGGCCCGTGCATCCTGCTTCGCAGCGAGCCGCTGCCGGCCGCCACGGAGATCGCCATCGCCATCCGACGCGCGGGCAAGACGGTTTTCGACGGCGCTACCACCCTCGCGCAGCTCCGCCGGACGCCGGAGGAGCTGGCGGGCTGGCTCTTCCGCGAGAACCTCTTTCCAAACGGCGCCTTCCTGATGACCGGCACCGGAATCGTGCCCGCTTCATCGTTCACGCTCCTCCCGGCCGACCGTATCGAGATCACCATTGAGCCGATCGGGACGCTGGTCAACACCGTCGTTTGAAGGCACGATCCCATGTGCTCAGGAATTCAGGTATTCAGGTGTTCAGGTGTTCAGGAGGGCTGGCCGCTAGCGCGCGGGGCGCCCCAAAGAGAAACCAAGGCCGAACCGGTTTGCCCAGCTGGATTGCCAGGATGGCGTTCTCGATGCTCGGCGCCCGAGTGACGCATTGCCCTGAACACCTGAACACCCGAACACCCAACACCGAACACCCGAGCACAGAACAACCAACACCGAACTATGCAAATCCCAACCACCAGCCTGATCGCCGGAGAGCCTGCCGCCGGCGCGGGCACGTTCCACGCGGCCAACCCGGCGACCGGCGAGCGCCTTGCTCCGGACTTCTGCGAGGCCTCCGCGGCGGACGTGGACCGCGCGATGGCGCTGGCCGAGGCCGCGTTTCGCGCTCACTCGCGGCCCGCGGCCGAGCAGGTCGCGCTCCTGCTCGACGCGATCGCCGACGAGATCGAGCGGCTTGGCGACGCGCTCCTGGAGCGGGCGTCCGCGGAGACCGGGCTGCCGCTCGCGCGGCTCGCGGGCGAGCGCGGCCGGACGATCGCGCAGCTAAAGATGTTCTCCGCGCTCGTCCGCGACGGCTCGTGGGTGGACGCGACGATCGACGGCGCCCTGCCGGAGCGGAAGCCGCTGCCGAAGCCCGATCTGCGGCGGATGCTCATCCCGATCGGGCCGGTGGTGGTGTTCGGCGCGAGCAACTTCCCGCTCGCCTTCTCCGTGGCGGGCGGCGATACGGCCTCCGCCTTCGCGGCCGGCTGCCCGGTTGTCGTGAAGGGCCATCCGGCGCACCCGGGGACCTGCGCGCTGGTCGCGGGGGCGATCGGCCGGGCCGTCGAGCGCGCCGGGCTGCCCGCCGGCTGGTTCTCGCTGATCCAGGGCGCGCAGCTCGAAACCGGCCAGGCGCTCGTAAGGCATCCGGCCGCGCGCGCGGTCGGCTTCACCGGCTCGCTGCGGGGCGGCCGCGCCCTCTTCGACGCCGCGGCCGCCCGGCCCGACCCGATCCCGGTCTACGCCGAGATGGGGAGCGTGAACCCCGTCTTCGTGCTGCCGGGCGCGCTCCGGGCGCGCGGCGCGGAGATCGCGGAGGGGCTGACAGGCTCTATCACGATGGGAGTCGGGCAGTTCTGCACCAAACCGGGCCTCGTGTTCGGCGTGAAGTCGGATCCGCTGGACGGCTTTGCGCAGGCGCTCGCAGCGAAGATCGGCCAGGCGGCGCCCGGCACGATGCTGCACGAGGGGATTCGGCGCGCCTTCGAGGCCGGCGTAGCGCGCGCCGCCGCGACGGAGGGCGTGGCGCCCCTCGCCCCCGCCCTACTGCACGCCGGCCCGGCTGCCGGGCCAGAATCGACCAGGAACCAGGAACCAGGAACCAGCGCAGCCGCGGCCGTCTACCGCGCCGACGGCGCGACGTTCCTGGCTCAGCGCGCGCTGCACGAGGAGATATTCGGCCCCGCCGCGCTGATGGTGGCCTGCGGCGCGAAGGAGGAGCTGGAGGCCGCCGCCGAGGCGCTGGAGGGCCAGCTCACGGCGACGGTCCACGGCACAGCGGAGGACCTGGCGGAGTTCCGCGCGCTGGTCGCGATCCTGGAGCGCAAGGCGGGCCGGATCGTCTACAACGGCTTCCCGACCGGCGTCGAGGTCTGCCCGGCGATGGTCCACGGTGGGCCGTACCCGGCGACCACCGATTCGCGCACCACGTCCGTCGGCACGCTGGCGATCGCCCGGTTCGCTCGGCCGGTCTGCTACCAGGGCTTTCCGCAGGAGGCGCTGCCGCCGGAGCTTCAGGACGGCAACCCGCGCGGCATCTGGCGAACGGTGGACGGGGAGCTTACGCGGGCGGCAGTGTAGCATCCCGGCCGGGCCCGCCGCCGGGCGCCGACCGGGACCGGGTAGCGGATCAGTTCCCTGCCCGCCGCTCGGCGAGCGCGGCCATCGCCTGCTCCAGGAAGGCGGAGCCGGCGCTTCCGATCGGGGGGATGACGCCGGCGAGCGGCTGCTGATCCGCGGGCAGGGCGTTGTGACGCTCCCAGAACTGCTTCAGGCCCGCCTCCACCTGCGGGTCGCGCTGCGTGAACTGGTCCAGCAGCGCCTGCTTGTACGCGGCCAGCTCCTGGCCCTCGTCGCCGGCGGGATCGGCGCCCGCCGCCGCCAGCCGGTCCGCTTCCGCGGCCACGTGCGCCCACTGCGCGTTCGCGCGCTCCTGGTCCGCCTCGGTCCACTCCGGCCGCCGGGCCAGCCGCTCCTGCGCCTCCGGCGAGTAGGCGGACTTGTGGAGCGCGTCCAGGGTCTGGAGCTGGTCCGGCCGGAAGTACTTGCTCATCCACTCCGTCTTCTGTTCCATCTGTATCCTCTCGATCACATCGGTAACGGCGTCCCAGCCCGGCTGTCCGTCCGCCAGGAGCCGTTCGGTCTGCGAGATCGCCCGCAGGATGGCGTCGATCTGTTTACGCCGGTCGAGCAGCATCGCGCGCTGCTGCGCAAGCGCCGAATCGAGCCGGCGCGGCCCGCGCGCGAGATACCGCTTGATCTCGTCCAGCGAGAAGCCGAGGAACTTCAGCGCGAGTATCCGCTGAAGCGTCTGGAGGTCCGTCTCCGTGTAGAGCCGGTAGCCCGCCTCGGTGCGCCGGCCCGGCGAGAGCAGGCCCGCCGCGTCGTAGTAGCGCAGCGTCCGCAGGCTGACGCGAGCCCGTTTCGCGAACTCGCCCGTATGGTAAACACGGCAGTCCATTCGTCCTCGCCTCCCTTCATCTGAGAGTGTAAGGCATGACGTAACGTAAGGGTCAAGGGGCCAAGGAAATATTTTAGCCGTCCTCGCGCAGCGCTGCAGTCGGATGCGGCTGGCGGCGGCTATTTGCGCTTCAAGATGTAGTGGCAGTGCGTGCAGACGAGGCTCGTGGGGTATTCGGCGAGGACGCGGCGGCGGGCACGGTTCTTCATCTCGCCGAACAGCTTGTTCACGATCGGTTCGACGAAGTAGCGCCACAGATAGCGCGACGGGCTGCCGAGCAGCGCGGAGGTGATCGGGTGGTCGTCTACGTCGTCGCGGGCGCGGCTGTCCAGCATGTAGCCTTCGTTCCGGTC
>DATGJU010000025.1:0-12768 GCA_035295045.1 Chthonomonadaceae bacterium | reverse complement strand
GGATCGTCGCCTCGAGGTCCGCAAGCGGCGTCGCAAGCTTGGCGATATCGCCTGCGGCCACGGCGCGCCCGTGCGCATCGGGTGCTGCAGCGGTCCGGACGGGGCCTCCGACCGCCAGTCCGGCTGCGGTGCCCAGCAAGGTCGACAGCGCGAGGACAAGTCGCGGCGAGGGGCGTGGCATTCCGGTGTCACTCCTTTCCCGATCTCCGTATTTAATAGCGTGGCCCTCGCACCGACGAGCCTGCTGCCGCTGCCAGCCGACGGGCCGTCGCCGGTGGTTTCCGCGAGCGGCCGAGTGACGGGCCTGACGCACGTACTGGGTGTCGAGGCGAATTACTGAGCAGGTTTCGTGCCGAGAATGTAGGCGGTCCGAATTGGCAGTATAATGATTGAGCGTTCCGCGGCCGCCATCAGATTATAGCCGTAATTGGCACGCTACGTCAAAGACGAACCGGCGGCCGAATTCGTTTCGGCGCCCCGCGATTTGCGAGAAGGGATAGACACGCACCGTGCGCGCAGCCGCTACCACTTATGCCAATTGCACCAAAATAGGTATCTACGCGGGAATCGCTCTCCTATACGGCCTGACCGGCGCTATCGCCCACGCGCAGAGCGGCGACGAGAAGCCGGCCATTCCTCCGGGCAGCAAGCCGCACGACCAGATCAACCACTGGCAGGGCGACAAGATTCTCTCGCTGTGGCGCGGCGACCCCTATCGCAAGGAGATCGCGCTTACGTTCGATGACGGGCCGCACCCGCCGTTCACGCAGCGGCTGCTGGCCCTCCTCAAGCAGCTCGACGTCCGTGCGACCTTCTTTCTGGTCGGCAAGAAGGTCGACCAGGCGCCGGGCGTGGTCGACCTCATCGCGAAGGACGGGCACGAGGTGGCCAACCACACCTATCACCACCTCAACCTCGACGCGATGACGGAGGCCGCGGCGGCCAATGAAATCCGCCTGGGCAACGAGGCGATAAAGCGTGCCTGCGGCAGGACGCCGGCCGTCTTCCGCCCGCCCGGCGGGCATCACAACCCGCACATTCTGCGTGCGGCGAAGAGCCAGAACGTGACGGTGATCCTCTGGACCGACGATCCGGCGGACTTCGCCAATCCCGGGGCCGACGTGATCGGCAGCCGGATTCTGGAGCAGATCGGATGCGGGGCAAACATCCTGCTGCACGATGGCGTGGAGCAGACGCTGGAGATGCTGCCGGATCTCGTCGCGAGGCTGCGGCGGGACGGCTATAAGTTCGTAACGATGTCTGAAATGATCCACAATCTAGAGGCGCGCCACATCGCGAACCGGCAGGGAATCCGGCCCCATGGCTGATCCCGCCGGGCTGAAATCGACGGAGATTTCGCCAGACGCGGGCGACGAGCCGCAGCACGAAAGGTCTTCCGAAGCGCTGGAAGGCCATCCGCGTGGCACGGACTCGCGCGCGGACCGGTCGGACGAGGGAGCGGACCGCGACCTCTCGCTGCCGCGCCCCGTCTTCTACGACGAGGAGCGACGGCGCTGGCCCTACTTCGTCAGCGCCGCCGCGGTCGGCATGGCGCTGCTCACGCTCGGTCTGGGCGGGCTGCTGCTGAGCCTGTTCGCGCTGCGCTTCATGCCCCACCCAGCGCTGCCGAAGCGGAACTACGACCGCGACGTCGGAAACCTGGAGCCGGGCCTCAAGGCCTACCAGCAGCTCAAGCAGCAGTTTATCCAGAACAAGGCGGACAAGGCGCTCAATATCCCAAAGCTGCGCGCGGCCGACGCGCTGAGGGAGGCGATACGCCACGACCGCCGCATTCGCGCGACAGACTTCGAGCGCAAAGCCGTCGCGATCTTTGGCCCCTCGGCCCTGCCGCCGTACGCGCCTGTCGTCGCCGGATTCTACGTGAACTGGGATCAGGCGTCTTACGCCTCCGCGCATCGCCACATCAAGAGCCTCTCGCACTTCATTCCCGAGTGGCTGCACCTCAAGGCGGCCGGCGCGAACTACACGGACCCGAGCCCGTTCAACCGCCCGTTCATCGACGACCGCAATAAGCAGGACCGGGAGGATGTTTTCCCGTTCGTCCACTCTAACAATGTGCCGATTATCGTCCTGCTCAACAACTTCACGCGTGCCAGAGGCGAGCAGGGCGCGGGCGGGTTCGATCCCGCCGCCGTTCACCAGGTGGTCTCCAATCCGAAGGCGCGCGCGAACCTGATCGTGCAGCTTCGCGATTGGCTCGTTCACGAGAAGATGCAGGGCATCAACATTGACTTCGAGCAGGTGCCCGCGGAGGACCGCCAAAACCTCGTCCAGTTCATGAAGGAGCTATACGCGACACTCCATCCGCTCAACCTGCTCGTTACCGAAGATATCGAGCTCGAAAGCGACGCGATCGACGCCGCCGCGCTGGCGCGGTATACCGACTGGATCGTTCCGATGTTCTACGATGAGAATGAGGCCGGCGGCCCGCCCGGACCGGTCGCCGGTATCGACTGGACCGAGACCAGCCTGCGGCAGCTTCTCAAAGGCGTCCCGGCGAACAAGCTCGTGATGGCGATCGGAAACCAGGCCTACGACTGGACCGAAGGCCAGCCCGGCGCGGCGGACCTGACCTACCAGAGCGCAATCGTGGACTGCAAGGAGAGCCTGCCAGATTCCGTAGTCACCTACGATCGTAAGAGTCTCAACCCGACCTTCCACTATTCCGAGACCGTGGTGAAAAACGGCAAGGAGGTCGAGCAGATCCACCGGGTCTGGATGCAGGACGCGGTCAGCGTGTACAACCAGTTGACGGTCGGCCGCAAGGCCGGGATCCGCGGCGGCGCGCTGTGGTTCATCGGCTCGGAGGATCCGACCCTCTGGTCCTACTTCGATATAAGCCACTGGGGCGCGAACTGGCAGTCGATCGTCCGGTCCGGAGGCCTGGACGACATCGCCTTCAGCGGCCAGGGCGACGTTACCTTCGAGGGCGAGGGCGAGCTCCTCCAGCCGCTCACGCGGCCAGACGCGGGCCGGCGCACGGTCCAGCTCGACGCGAAGTCCGGCCTGATCACGAATGCGGCCTACGCGACCGATCCGAAGACGCACCAGCCGCTGCTGCCCTCCGCGTACGTCGTGCGGCGCTATGGCGGCACGAACGAAAATGCGGCCAAGCAGATCGTGCTCACGTTCGACGATGGGCCGGACGCGGAGTGGACTCCGCAGATCCTCGATATCCTGAAGCGCGAGAAGGTGCCGGCCTGTTTCTTCGTGGTCGGCCAGCAGGCGCTGGAAAACCCGGACCTCGTCAAGCGGATGTGGCGCGAGGGCCACGAGATCGGCAACCATTCGTGGTCGCACCCGGACCTGTATAAGCTTGCGCCGGAAGTGCAGAGGCTGCAGCTCACGTCGACGCAGCGGTTGATCGAGGCGCTCACGGGCCACTCGACTATTCTCTTCCGGCCCCCGTATGGCGGCGACGTGGAGCCGCAGACCGGCCGGCAGGTCGAGCCGATGGAGATCGCCAGCGAGCTGGGCTATGTTACCGTCGGCGAGCTGAACGACCCGCAGGACTGGAGGCTGCACGATCTGAAGCCTGGCACGGAGGTGGAGGACCCGACCCGGCCGCGCGACTATCGGGACATCGTTCGCAGCGTGGAGGTCAACCGCAACGTCGGCAGCGTGATACTGCTGCACGATGCCGGCGGCGACCGAAGCCGGACGGTCGCGGCCCTCCCGGAGATCATCCACTATCTGCGGGCGAACGGCTATCAGTTCGTCAGCGTGGCGAAGCTATGGGGAGTTCCGGAGACGCAGGCGATGCCGCCTGTCGGCGCCCGCACCCGCCTGCTTATCTACGGCGACCAGTACGTTTTCGAGACCTGGTACATCGTCTGGAAGGTGCTCACGACGCTATTCACGGCGTCGATTTTCCTCGGCACGTCGCGGGTGGTGCTGTTCGTAGTCCTCGCGCTCATCCAGCGTCGAAAGGAGCGGAAGCGCGTCTTTCCGGTCGTCACCGATATCCCGGTCTCCGTCGTGATCGCCGCCTACAACGAGGAGAAGGTGATCAACCGTACCATCGAGGCGCTATTGGAGAGCGACTACCCGAACCTCGAGGTAATCGTCGTGGACGACGGCTCGAAGGATGGAACGTCGGACGCAGTGCTGGCGGCCTATGGGAACCACCCGAAGGTACGGCTCCTGCAGAAGCCTAACGGAGGCAAGGCGAGTGCGCTGAATCGGGGCATAATGGCGGCGCACGGCGACGTGCTCGTCTCGCTGGACGCCGACACGCTCTTCGCAAAGGACACCGTGTCGCGGCTGGTGCGCCACTTCGTGGATCCGAAGGTCGGCGCGGTGAGCGGTAACGTGCGGGTGGGCAACGCGCACAACATCTGGACACGCTGGCAGTCGCTGGAGTACACCACGAGCCAGAACTTCGACCGGCGCGGCTACGACCTTCTGAACTGCATCACGGTGGTGCCCGGCGCGGTGGGGGCGCTTCGGCGCTCGGCGGTACTGGCGGTGGGCGGCTACACGTCCGACACGCTGGCCGAGGATACCGACCTCACCTGGAAGCTGCGGCGCGCGCGCTGGCGCATCGTGAACGACAACACGGCGATGGCCTACACCGAGGCGCCTGAGACGCTCAAGAATCTGGCGAAGCAGCGGTTCCGCTGGGCGTTCGGCACGCTGCAGTGCCTCTGGAAGCATCAGGAGGCGATCGGGAGGCATGGCGCGTTCGGCTGGCTGGCCCTGCCCAGCCTGTGGCTCTACCAGATCCTGTTCCCGGCGATCTCGCCGTTCATGGACCTGGCTATGATTGCCTCGATCTTCGCCGGCAACTTCCCGCTCTTCTTCAGCTACTTCGCGGGCTTCACCGCGCTGGAGCTGGCGGGCGCCACGCTCGCCCTGCGCATGGACCGTGGCGACATGCGGCTGCTGCCCTGGCTCGTGATTCAGCGCTTCGTCTACCGGCAGCTCATGTACTACGTCATCCTGAAGTCGATCCTCGCGGCGATTCGCGGCACGGCCGTCGGCTGGAACAAGCTGGAGCGCACCGGAACCGCGCAGATCGAGCAGAAGCCCGCGGCGTAACCGGGCCTTCGGCCGGATTCGGGTCCCATGGACGCGGATCGCCGGCTGCGCAAGTGGAGCAAAGTACTTGCAAGGATTGCCGAACAGTCCAGGGGCTGTGGCCGCGGCGGGGCGCACCAGCAGCCGCGCTCGCGTAGGGTGGGCCTGCTGCGGCGGATGCGGCGGCGTGGCCGTAATCCTGCTCGGAGCCTTCCTGATGATCGCACAGCCGGGTCGCTACGCCATTCCGTCGGCCGCGATGGAGCCGACGCTGCACGGCGGCGACGGGCTGGCCGGCGACCGCGTATTCACGTCGCAATGGGAGTATCGCTTCCATCCTCCGCAGTTCGGCGACATCATCGTCTTCCGCGCGCCGGCCATCGCGGACGGCGAGCACACAGACCCCGCCGAGAAGGTCGAGAATATCCTGATCAAGCGGATCATCGGCGTGCCCGGCGATCGGATCGAGGTCAAGCCGAGCGGCCGCGGCAAGACGCCGGACGGCGAGCCGGCGTACGCAGTGTTCCGCAATGGCGCGGAGTTGGCCGAGCCCTACATCAAGGAGCCGATGGAGCCGCCCGGCCCGGGCGCGACTCACGGCGTGAACCAGCCGCTCGCTATCGGCGCGGACCACTACTTCGTGATGGGCGACAACCGCAACGACAGCAACGACAGCCGCTATTGGGGCGCGCTCGATCGCCCGCGCATTCTCGGCAAGGTTACGACGATCCTCCCGTCGCCGCTGCGGAAACAATAGGCGGATCGAGGGCGCGAGATGGCGCCACCCGGCGAAAGCGACCATCCCATTGCCCCGGCGACACCAATCGATTGGGTATGAGCTTTGACAGTATCCGAAGCCGCCGCTGCCGGCGACGTCGAATCGCTGCGTGGATTGCTGGCATGCGGCGGCGACCCGAATGAGCCGGAGACGGAGGAGCACTGGTCCCCGCTGCTTGAAGCGGCCGCGGAAGACCGTGTCGAAGCCGCGCGACTCCTGCTGGATGCCGGAGCCGACATGTACGCGCCGACGAACGGGGGGGGACGCGCCTCTACAAATGGCGGCACAGTGCGGGGCCGCGCGCGTTCTTGCGTTACTCCTGGAGCGCGGCTACCGGATGGATCCCGGCAGAGAAAACGTTCCCTGGATGCTCACGCAGACCGCCGCAATGGGAAGTCTAGAGATCGTCGAGGCGATCCTGGCACAAGGCGCGGACGTGGACTTGACCGAAGACTCCGGCTGTACTGCGCTTACGTACGCGGCGCACGGCGGCCACCTGGAAGTTATGGAGGCGTTGCTGAGGGCCGGAGCCGATCCCAATCATCGGGACAACGACTCCGAATCCGTGCTGATGTCGGCCGCCGATCATCCCGGAAACGCGTCTGCCCTGCGAATCCTGATCGCTGCGGGCGCGGACGTCAATGCAACGAGCCCGACGGGCGAAACGCCGCTGTACTGGATCGCCTGGAGCGGAAAGGACGCGGACCCGGAGATGCTCGAAGTGCTGCTCGACGCAGGGGCCGATCCGATCACTCCGGGCATCCTTACTCTCGCTGCGTATCACGGTTTCACGGCAGGCGTTTCCGTGCTGATGGCGAGAGGAGCCGATCCCTCGAGGCCTGACCACAAAGGAGAAACAGCGCTTGCGATCGCGAAACGAAGGGGGCATCGCGAAATCGTTGCGCTGTTGAAGCAGGCTGCATCAAGCGGCAAGGATATCGGTTAGTGTCTGATACGCCAGGTGGCGGCAGGCGGATCCTGATAATTGCCGGCCCGAACGGCGCAGTCAAGACGACGTTCGCCCGCGAATACCTCCCCAGAGAGGCCGGAATGCCGCTGTTCGTCAACGGCGACTTGATCGCCGCGGGACTGTCGCCATTCAACCCCGAGGGCGCAGCCATTGCGGCGGGACGGGTAATGCTCGCCCGTTTGGATGAGCTCGCGAGGCGCGGCGAAAGTTTCGCGTTCAAGACGACATTGGCCAGTCACAGCTACGTCAAGCGAATCATGTATTGGCAGAAGCGTGGCTATCATATCGCGATCTGCTTTCTATCCCTTCCGAACGTCGAGACTGCTGTCGCCAGGGTCGCCGAGCGCGTCCGCATGGGCGGCCACGATGTTCCAGAGGAGGTCGTGAAGCGTAGGTACGTGGCCGGACGCGAGAACTTTAACGAACTTTGTCGAACGATCGTCGACTCGTGGGTGGTGTTCGATAACTCGGGCGCCTCGCCCGCCTTGATGGAATGGGGTGGCAGGGAATGACCGAATATATGCAACGCGAACCGCGGCCGGATATCGAAGGCGCTCTCGCCGCCCTCAAGCGTGCGGCACAGCGGGCGCGCGAGGAGGCGATCCGCACGCACACGAACCTGGTCGTCGTGCGCGATGGCAAACTCGTCATCTACTCGCCGGCGGACGAGGATCAGAAGCCGGACGAATGAAACGCTTTGGCAGACCCGCGCGGATCGCCGTCGTAGGCACGGGATGGTGGGCGACGCAGACGCACATCCCGGCGCTGCGCGACCTCCCGGCGGCGGAGATTGCGGCGCTCTGCGACGTGGACGCCCGGAAGCTGCGCGCCGCCGCCGATGCCTATGGCGTCGACCAGACCTACGCAGACCATCGCGAGATGCTCGCCTCCGAGCGGCCGGACGCGGTGGTCGTCGCCACGACGCACGCGACGCACTTCGCCGTGGCGGACGACTGCCTGGCCGCCGGTGCGCACGTGCTGATCGAGAAGCCAATGACGCTGCGCGCCGCGGACGCGCGGGCGCTGACCAAGCGGGCTGCACAGGCCGGCCTGCAGATCGTAACCGGCTACCCCGCGAACTACCGCGCGCACGCTCGCGTCGCGGCGGCCCTCCTGTCTTCCGGCGCGCTCGGACCCATCCAGTGCGTGCAGACGACGTTCAACTCCTACTGCATCGACCTGCTCGCCGGCCACGACAGGACGGCGCAAGGCGTCTACCCCGTCCACGGTCCGGGCGACGTGTACAGTCGCGTCGAGCAGTCGGGTGGCGGCCACGGCCACCTACAGCTCACGCACGCCGCGGGACTCCTCTTCTTCGTTACAGGTTTGCGGGCCGCCCTCGTCCAGGCGCGGACGGCGCGCTTCGGACTTCCGGTGGACCTCGTCGACACCGTCCTGGTGGAGTTCGAGGGTGGCGCGCTGGGGAGCGTGAGCGGGACCAGCAACGCCTTCGTCCCGGAGCACCGCCTGGTGGTCGGCTGCGCGGACGGTGGACTGGAGATCGACCTGTTCGCCGGAACGACGCGCATCCGGCGCAAGGGCGGCGAGATGGAGAGCCTGCCCGCCGCCGAGGAGCGAGACCTGGCCCGCGCGCCCGTGAACAATCTCGTCGGCGTGGCGCTCGGAAGCGAGCTGCCCATCTCCGGCCACGAGCCGGGCTGGCGCGCAGTCGAGCTGCTGGAGGCCTCGTACCGCTCCGCCGCCGCAAGCGGCCGCGCGACGGCCGTGCGGGAGCTTTATGCGTGAGCGGGTGACAGGATGATGGGGTGTAAGCCCCCATCTCCCGAGCTTGGGAGAGAGGCATTTCGGGGGTGTCGCCAGCCCCGGATGGGAGGGCGCCGCGCAGGTTCAGGGGAATTACGGCGTGAGGGCGTCGCCCACCAAGAGCGCGATCTAGGTGGCCAGGGCAGCGCGCACGTCCAGGGGATTTAGGGGTGAGGGCGCCGCGCACGTCCAGGGGATCCAGGAGGCGAGGCGCCGCTCACCGAGAGCGCGATTTAGGCGGTGAGGGCGCCGCCGCGCGCGTGGCCAGGCACTGGCCGGGATGGGCCGCTAGGGCACGGGCATGAATCCCGTGTCGGTAGGCAGCGAGGGGGTCGGCGAGCACTGCGCGGCGATTACTCCCTCGTAGGTGAGCTTCGCGTGGCCGTCGACGAAGTAGGCGACTCGCTGTGGGCCGTAGGTGGATTGGCCGGGCGTGGCCAGCGACCAGGCCTTCATCGCATCGGTGATGCCGATGTGGAACGAGACCACTTCGGCGCCCATGTAGGTATCCGCCGGCAGCGGAATGGCCGCGAGCGAGCCGATCCGGGTCATGACCGTGTTCAGGCAGTAACTGGTGTGCTCGACCTTCCACACGGGCATGCCCTGGGATGGGTCGTTGAAGCCCGTCGAGGTCGGAATACCGACGTCGCTCGGGCATTTGAAGAGATCGATGTTCTTGACGTACGGCAGCGCGTAGACGGTCGGGTCGTAGGTCACCGTGTCGTCCGTCTTGAGGTGCGGCCGGCAGGGCTTGCAGGGATATTTGCCGGTGAATGTGGTCGAATTGCCCCACTGCGAGTTCGCCGGCGAGTTGCTCGGCGGGAATAGCTCGTCGTAGTCTTGGACGTACATCAGCCACGCGGTGCCGATCTGCTTGACGTTGCTCACGCAGACCGTTCGGCGCGCGCTCTCCCGCGCCTTCGCGAAGACGGGAAACAGGATAGCGGCAAGGATCGCAATAATGGCGATGACTACGAGCAACTCGATGAGCGTGAAACCGCGTGGGCCGGGTGTGGCGCGATTCCTCATGGGGTTTGTCCTTTCGTTCTTGTCCCGCTACAGTTCGGATAGGGATTGGATGATCGACGATGAGTCCGAGGCGAGCCGGCCGTCGCGCAGCGTGAGCTGGCGGTCGGCGGCGGCGGACAGCGCCGGGTTGTGCGTTACCACCGCTATCGTGATGCCGGCGCGGTTGAGTGTCTGGAACAGCGCGAGGATCGCCTCGCCATTCGCGCTGTCCAGGTTGCCCGTCGGCTCGTCCGCCAGGAGCAGCGCCGGGGAGTTGATAAGGGCGCGCGCGATTGCCGCGCGCTGCATCTCGCCGCCGGAGAGCTCGTGCGGCCGGTGCCCGGCGCGGTGACCGATCCCGACCTGCTCCAGCAGCTCCGCGGCGCGCGCGCGGGTCTGCCGGCGCGAGAAGAGCGCCGGGAGCATCACGTTCTCCAGTACGGTGAGGGTTGGAAGCAGGCCGAAGTGCTGGAACACAAAGCCCACCTTCTCGCGCCGCAGTCGCGTGAGCGCGCCGTCCGACAGGCCGCCCGCGGCCTGGCCGTCGAGTACGAGCCGGCCGGACGTCGGCGTGTCCATGCAGCCCAGCAGGTGCAGCAGCGTGGTCTTGCCGGCGCCTGAGGGGCCGACGATTGCGATGAACTCGCCGCGCGAGATGCGGAACGAGACATCCGATAGGGCGTGTACGCTCTCGACGCCGCGCCGATACACCTTGGTCAGCCCAATCGCCTCCGCCGCGCTTGGAGCCATCTCCATCGCCTGATCCCGCCTCCCGACCGCCGCAACTGCGATCATAGCCCGACCCTCCCCGTCCGCATCGCCTCGATGGGCGAGAGGCGCGACGCGCGCCACGCGGGCAGCAGCCCCGCGAGCGTCCCCAGGACCGCCGCCGCCGCGAGGCAGCCCGCCATTGCGGCCGGCTCGAACGCAACGAGCGCGCCGGACGGTGCGAACGGGAGCCGTGCGCGAAGCCAGCTCTCGACACACGCAGATGTTGCCCGCGCCAGCGCAAGGCCGGCCAGGCCACCGAGCGCGCAGAGCAGCACCGTTTCAAGCCAGGTGAGCAGGAACACGTCGCCGCGCGAGGCGCCCACCGCCCGCATTACGCCGATTTCACGCGTCCGCTCCGCTACCGACATCAGGATCGTATTGGACACGCCGGCTCCCGCGATCAGCAGAGCGACAGCGGCGATGCATCCGAGCAGCAGGCGAGTCGAATTCATCAGACCCTGGATCGTTCGGAACAGGTGCGCCATGGGCACCACATTCATATCCATGCCAGCGTCGCAGCCGCGCAGGTCGCCGGTCACGCTTTCGACGTCGTTCGGGTCCTTGAGCCGGACCAGGATGTGCGTCAACTGTGCGGGCCGTTTGAACAGCCGCTGCGCGTCCGCCATCGGCATGTAGATGAAGGTGTCGTCCGCACCCTGCGTCTCCGCCAGCACGCCGCAGACCCGGCCGGACGCGTCCGGCAGGCCCGGCAGCGCGAACGTCTGGCCGAGGCGGAGGCCACGTTTTGCCGCGACGCTGGCGCCAACCAGGCAGTCGCCCGTGGCGCTCGGAAAGTCTCCGGCGATGTGCCAGCTCCGCTTCACGCGAAGCAGTCCCGGCTCCGCGCCGAGGTAGGTGACCTGGCTGCCGGAGTCGTCGTAGATCGCGTTCATGAGCAGCGGCGCCGCGGTATCGACGCCCTTCGAGGAGGCGACGCGCTTCAGGTACTCGGCCTTGAGGTAGCAGGGCCAGCTCGCGCCGTGCAGCGCAATCGACGCCGCGTCGTACGGGCAGCCCTTCGGCACGACGAGGATGTGCGCGCCAAGCCGGTCCAGCTCACCGCGCATGCCCCGCTCGTAGCCCCGTTCGAACGCGACCAGGCTGCTGAGCGCCGCAATCGCGACGGCCACGCCGAAGAGCGTCACCACCGTCCGCGCCTTCCGCCGCCCCGCGTTCTTGATTGTAAGGCTAAATAAGTTCATCGGTTGGGCAATCGGCAATCGCCATTCGGAACCAGCAACTCTCTGCTAGCTACCAGCTACCAGCTACCGTCAATCGGTGCGCAGGGCCTGCGTGGGCGAGAGGCGGCTCGCCTTCCAGGCGGGATAGAGGCCCGCCGCCAGGCCGACGCCGATGCCGATCAGCGAGCAATCCAGCAGCACGCCGCCCGACAGGGACAGCAGCGCGCTGTCGGGCGCGAGCGGCATAAACTTTCGGATAGCCTGCTCGATCCCCGCTCCGCCGAGCTGCGCCAGCAGCAGCCCGATGCCGCTGCCTGCCGCCGTAAGCAGCAGCCCCTCCAGCGCGAGCAGCCCGAATACCTGGAGCCGCGAGGCGCCGACGGCGCGAAGCACGCCGAGCTCCGCGGTCCGCTCCAACACGGAGGCCAGCAGCGTATTGAAGATCGACAGCCCGCTGATACAGAGCGCAACGATCGTGATCGCCATAATCAGCGTGCGAACCGCGCCCACGAGGTTGAGGAACGTGCCCATCATCTCGGTCAGCGTCACGACCTGCGCGCCGCGCACCTCCTGAAGCCGCGTTGTCGCCCGAGGGAGCATGCCGGGATCGCGCAACCGGATCGCGATCGCGGTGAGCCGTCCAGGCTGGTGAAACATCGCCTGCGCGGTGTGCAGCGGCACGAAGAACTGGCTATCGTCGCTCGTTCCGCTGCGCTCGAGGATCCCGCACACGGTGAACTTGCGGCCCGTTTCGGGGCTATACAGCGTGTCGCCGACCCGGCGCATCTCTGTGGCAGCCGCCTCCGCGCCGAGGATCACGGAGTTGGGACTTGTGAACCAGCGTGAACCCGCGCCGAAATGCCACCAGGGCTTGAGCGGTCGCACCGAGTCGTCCACGCCCACCCACAGGTCGGTCCGGCCCTCCGTCGGGCGGGGCAGCGTGGTCATAAGCATCGGCGCGGCGTCTGCCACCGCCGCGTCCCGGCGGGCGGTCGCCAGCGCCGTCTCCGGCAGCGAGAACTCCAGGCTCCGGCCCTTCAGCACGCGCGCCGCGGCATCGTACGGGCAGCCGAGCGGCACCAGCATCATCTGAATGCCCATTCCGTCCAGCTCGCGGCGCAGCCCGTGGCCATATCCCTCGCCGAAGGCCAGCAGCGCGGCAAGCGTCATCACGGCCGCGGAGACGCCGATCAGCGTGAGGCCGGTGCGAAGCTTCCGCCGCGCCAGATTGCGAATAGCGAGCGCTAACATGGGCT
>DATGJU010000024.1:0-3922 GCA_035295045.1 Chthonomonadaceae bacterium | reverse complement strand
GCGCGATTCTTCCGGACGTCATGATTCGGTTCGGCCGCGATCTGCGCTACAGCTACGTCAGCCCGTTCGCCGTCGAGTCCATCGGCCTCAAGCCGGACACGCTGCTTGGCCGCGAGGTCGGCGCGGAGCGCGTGCCGGTCCCGTTTGCCGAGCCGCTCAAAGAGGCGCTCCAGCGCGCGGTGATGAACCGCCGCATCGAGGAGATCGAGTTCCTCTATATGTCGCCCTCGGGCGAGCGGCTGTTCCAGACCCGCCTTATGCCGGAGATCAGCGGCGGCGAGGTCCAGGCGATCCTCTCCATTACACGAGAGGTGAATCCGGAGGAGCGCACGCTGCCCGGCGCCCGGCCGCAGCTCCGCGCGCTTCTCGGCATCGCCATCGCCGAGTCGTCGAGCGTGCCTGAGCTGCTGCAGCGCTGCGCGCAGGCGCTCGTCGAGTACTCCGGCGCGCCTCTGGTGAAGATCTGGATTCGTGATGCGCGGAACAACGCGTTGATGCTCAAGGCGAGCGCCGGCGAAGCGGCGGACCTCGTCTCCGGCGATCCTGGCCGAACGGCCGTGCCCATCCCGGAGGACGCCCGGACGCTGGACGACCTGGCGGAGGCCGCGTTCCGGTCCGACGACGTGGACGCCGGCGCACGCGAGCTCATCGTGCCTTACGCGCTTCCTCTGAAGACAGGCAGCGTGCTCCATGGCGTGATCGCGATCCGGTCTCGCGAGCGGCAGCCGGACGAGGTGCGCGACGAGATGCTGGAGCACTCCGGCGCCATCGCCACCGCACTGCGGCGCGGCCAGGAGGCGGAGGAGCTGACGGAGCACGCCACCACGCTGGCCAAGAATCTGCTGGATACGAAGCTCGAGCTGCAGCGCGAGGCCGACGCGGCCAAGAGCCTGGCGGCGGCGGCCCAGCGGGAGTCCGAGCGGGCCGTGGCGCTGGAGGCGGAGCTGCAGCAGCAGACAGCGGCGGCGGCCGGCCTCGCGGCCGAAGCGCAGCGCGAAGCAGAGCGCTACACCGCCCTGGAGGCAGAACTTGAGCGCCAGACCGCGGAATCCGCGCGGCTTGCCGATCAGGCAAAGCGCGCGGAGGAGCTCGAAGCCGAGCTGCTGCGGCAAAACGAGGCCGTCGCCCGTCTCGCGGACGAGGCGAAGCGGGCCGCGGAACTGGAAGCCGACCTGCAGCAAAAGTCGGAGGCCGCGGCGGGGGCCGCGGCCGAAGCGAAGCGCGAGGCGGAGCGGGCGGCGTTGCTGGAGGAGGAGCTGAAGCGGCAGTCCATGGCCGCGGCCGATCTCTCCACGATCACGGAGCAGGACTCTCGCCGGACGGCCGAGCTGGAGGCCGAGCTTAACCGGCAGTCCGAGGCGGCTGCGGCCCGCGCAGCGGAAGCGGAGCGCGAAACCGAGCGGTCTGCCTCGCTGGCCGCGGAGCTCGAGGATGCGCGAAAGCGCGCGTCCGAGCTGGCGCTGGAGCTGGAGCGCGAGTCCGGCAACTCGGCGCGGTTTTCGGAGCAGCTTGAGCGCGAGGCGGAACAGTCGGCGAGATTGGCCGAGCAGCTTCGGCGCGAGGCGGAGGAGTCGGCGCGGCTTACGGCGGAGCTGCAGCGAGAAGCGGAGCAGTCCGCGCGGCTGCTGGCGGAGCTGCAGCGCGAGGCTGTGGAGCGCGAGGCAGTGGCCGGAACGCCCGCAGCGCAGGCTCCGCGACTCGGCGACGGCATTGCGGCGGCGGACGCCGCCATGCTGGCGCACGAGCTCCGCACGCCGCTGAGCAGCGTACTGGGATTGACAAACCTGCTGCTCGATACGGCACTCGACCCATCGCAGCGGGAGCTGGGCGAGATGACCCGCTCCTCGGCGGAGGCGCTTCTGCAGCTCGTCAGCGAGGCGTTCGACGGCCCGAAGGCGGCAGGCGCCGAAGCGGCGCTGGAGGCGAAGCCGCTCAACATGCGGCTCGTGATCGAGGACGTGGCGACGATGCTCGCGGCGAAGGCGCAGGGCAAGGGGATCGACCTCATCGTGCGATGCGCGCCCTCGATGCCGCCGAGCGTGGTCGGAGATGCGGGACGAATCCGGCAGGTGCTCTCCAACCTCGTAGACAACGCCGTCAAGTTCACGCGGGAGGGCTTCGTCCTGATCGACGCGTCGAGCGAAGAGGCGGACGATGACCACGCCGCGATCTCGGTCGAGGTGGAGGATACGGGCATCGGCATTCCGCCGGAGCAGCTCGACACCATCTTCGACAGAGGCGTACAGGGCGAGGAGGCGGAGGCGCCCGAGGACCGCGGCGCGGGCTTCGGCCTGGCGATCTGCCGCGAGCTGGCGCAGCGCATGGGCGGTTCGCTCGCCGTCAAGAGCCAGGTCGACGACGGCTCGATCTTCCGGTTTACGCTGCGGCTCCCGCTCGATCCGGACGCGCCGCGTCCGGAGGAGCACCAACTGCTCGACGGAATGCGCGCGCTCATCGTGGACGGGCCGCGGCTGCAGCAGTACGCGGCGCGAGAGATGATGAACGAATGGGGCGTGCGCGTGGATCTGTGCGCCACCGTCGAAGATATGCTGGATGCGATGCAGGACGCGATGGACGACGGCGACCCGTACCGCGCTATTCTGCTGGACGAATCGTTGGAGGGGAGCGACAGCCGCGGCGTGATCTCCGCCGTGCTCAATATGTCGGCCTTTCAGCAGGGCAGGCTCGTGATCCTCACCTCCGTCGCGCGAAACCGCGACGTGGAGCGGATGGTCGCCGAGGGCATTGCGACCTCGCTCACCAAACCCGTGCGCCTGGGGCCGCTGCTCGAATCGCTGTCCACAATCGCAAGGGACTTCCTGCCCGCTGCATACCCGCCGTCCGAAGTGGTGGAGGAGGAGCCTTTCGGGCCGGAGCCGGCGATCGAGGAGCCGATTGGGCAGGAGCCGATCGGCGGCCCGGAGCTGCGGACGCAGGACGAGGCCGTCGGCCTCGCGGAGTCTCCTGCCGGGCCGGAGCCGCCCATTGCGGAGCCCGTCGACGCCGAACCGCAATCGGCGGGCCACGACCCGGTCGTATCGGACCACGAGCCGCGAGCCGAGGTTATCGAGGCGGGCGCAGGCGCGCCGGAAATCGCCGAAGAGGCCGTGGTGGCCACCGCGGCGAACCACGTCGCCGATGCCGTTGCCGCCGCGAGCACTCCCGAGATCGAGGATCGCCCGGCCGAGCCCGTCGCCGAACCGGACCACGAATCACGCGTGCCGGAGCACGAGTCACGTACGGCGCCCGACGAGCCGGAAGCCGCTAGCCACGAGCCACAGCTGGCGGACAGCGAGGATGCCGGCCAGGAGGCGCTCGAGCCGGAGCGGGCACGCGATCAGATATACGCCCTGGTCGTAGAGGACGACTCGGTCAACCAGCGCGTCGCGCGGATGATGCTGGAGAAGATGGGCTGCCTGGTGGACGTCGTCTCCAGTGGAAGCGACGCGGCCGCCTATTTCGAAACCCGTATTTACGATCTGGTCCTGATCGACTGCAAGCTCGCCGACATGGACGGCTATGAGACGACGGCGCTGCTGCGCCGCATGGAGGGCGGCGAGCGCCGGACTCCGATCATCGCCGTTACCGCGGATACGGCGGCCGGGGTGCGCGAGCGGTGCCTGGACGCCGGCATGGACGCCTATCTGGCCAAGCCGATCCACGAGGAGGAGCTGCGCGACCAGATCGACCACCTGATTGAAGGGGGACTGCCGGACCGCGCCGCAGCAGGGCCGGCTCCCCTCGACGCGATTCTGGACCGGCGCGCGCTCATGGCCCGCGTGGCGGGTAACATGGACGTGCTCCGATCCCTGGCGAACCTCTGCCGGGCCGAGTGCGCGCGGCTGATGGAGGAGATCCGCGACGCGATCACGACCGGCGATCGCTCGATGTTCCTGCGGGCGACCCATAACCTCCGCGGCAA
>DATGJU010000023.1:0-6832 GCA_035295045.1 Chthonomonadaceae bacterium | reverse complement strand
CAGCGGCGCGTAGCCGGCGATCATTTTATACATGCCCAGGTCGGGATTGTCGACCATCATCTTCCACGTGCCGCCATAGTAACCGGGCTGCTCGTACGGCTTGACTACCAGGGGCTTCGCGGGAAGACGCTGCGCCAGTGGCGGCAGCTTTCCCGCGCGGACCAGCGCCGCCAGCTCCGGCGCCTCCTTCGCCTCAATGCCGCCGGCTGGATCCGGCAGCGACGTCGGCGAGGGCGGCGTCCCGCAGCCGGCGAGGCAGGCCACAAATGAGATTGCGAGAGCACAGAGACGCCTCATATGCTTGTTCCACCGGCGCCCGGTCCGCCGTGCCGAAGCTCCGCAGGTGACGTGCGGTGCGATTGTGCCACGGCTGCGCACCGGCGCGGGAAGACAGCGCAGGCGCCCTTCCACCACGGACATTCTTCCAAGGTCGACCGTGAGGCCGACGCTGCGGAGCTCGAGCTGCGCGGTCCCGTCCTTCCACCACGGACATTCCCACAATGTCGACCGTCACTCACCGCGGCGACGAACAAACCGCGCAGGGTGTCAGGCCTGCAATCGACCCGCGCGGCAGTACCAAAGTGGGTATCATCGACGCCAGGCGCCGACGTCGCAAGGCGCGGTATCGTTCGCCCGCGCAGGCGGGCGATGGGCCGAAGGCCAACCAGCCGCGGGGTTTAGCCCGGCGGTCCCGCGGCCCCGCGCCACGCCCACCCGGCGGCCCGCCCGACTTGCGCCACGCCTGCCCGGCGGCGCACCCGAATGGCGGCCCGGCGGCTCGGCAAAACGCCCGAATGGCGGCACACCGGTGCGGTGGCCCGGCGGCAAACTCCCGCCGCAAGCCGCGGCCTCAGCGCGAAGTTGCGCCGATACACAGCTCGCACTCACGCGCTAACCCCGTTAAGGGCGAGATCCCGGGCGAAATGACACGCCGCCAAAGCGCCTGGAGCGATCTCTTCCAGCGGCGGCTCTCGCTCAGCGCAGACAGACTGCGCATATCGGCACCGGGGGTGGAACCTGCAGCCGGCGGGCGGATTCGCCGGCGAAGGCACGTCGCCGCCGAGCCTGATTCGCTCCCGCCGCCGCTGCTCGCGTGGATCGGCCACCGGCACGGCAGACAGGAGCGCCTCTGTATAAGGATGACGTGGCCGAAGGAACATCTCGCGGGTTGCGCCCTGCTCGACGATCTTGCCGAGGTACATCACGGCCACGCGATCGCAGATGTGCTCGACAACGCCCAGTCCGTGGGATATGAACAGGTAGGCGAGGCCGTGCTGCTCGCGCAGGTCGGCCATTAAGTTGAGGACCTGCGCCTGTACGGAGACATCGAGCGCGGAGACCGGCTCGTCCGCGACGATCAGGTCGGGCTGGAGCGCGAGTGCCCGCGCGATTCCGATGCGCTGCCGCTGTCCGCCGCTGAAGGCGTGCGGATAGCGTCTCCGGTCCGAGCCGCGCAGCCCGACCGCCTCCAGGAGCGCGACGACGCGCTGCTCCAGGTCCGTTCCGCGCAGGACCCGATTGACGACGAGCGGCTCCGAGACGATGTCGCCTACCGTCATGCGGGCGTTGAGCGAAGCCTGAGGGTCCTGGAAAACCATCTGCATCCGCCGTCGAATCGGTTTCATCTCACGGTTCGACAACCCAAGCAGCTCGACTTGCGCGCCGTCGACGTGCAGCGTAATCCGCCCGGCCGTCGGCTCGATGAGTCGGAGCAAGCAGCGGCCGACCGTGGTCTTGCCGCAGCCGCTTTCGCCGACAAGTCCGAGCGTCTCGCCGCGGTGGATCGTGAAATCGACGCCATCGACGGCCTTCACCGCGCCGACGGTCCGGGCGACCAGACCCTGGCGAATGGGAAACTCCTTGCGGAGCCCCTCGACTTCGAGCAGAGGCGGTGCGGCGTTCACCGGCTCCGCCCCGGCCCGCTCCAACGCCGGCCTGCCGACGGACCGCTCATCCACGCGCTTCCGCCTCCCGCGCCCAGCAGCGCGCAAGGTGACCGGCCGCAGTCGGCTTGAGGGCCGGCGGCTCTATGCAGCGCGCTAATCGCTCCGGGCAGCGCGGCCGATAGGCGCAGCCGCGAGGCATCGCCAGCGGATGCGGGACCGTGCCCGGGATCGAATAGAGGCGGTTCTGCGATGGCTGGCCCATGACCGGCGCCGCGCGCAGGAGGCCACGGGTATAGGGGTGCTGCGGCGAATCGAATATCTCCTGCGCTGGCCCCTCCTCGACGACCTTGCCCGCATACATCACCACGACCGTCTCCGCAAGGTCGGCGATCACGCCCAGATCGTGGCTGATGATGAGTATCGCCATGCCCAGCTCCTCCTGAAGGCTGCGCATCAGGTCCAGGATCTGCGCCTGCACGGTGACGTCGAGCGCGGTCGTCGGCTCATCGGCGATTAGCATCCGCGGCCGGCAGACGAGCGCCATGGCGATCATCGCGCGCTGGCGCATGCCCCCGGAAAGCTGGTGCGGATAGGCGTCCACGCGCTGCTCCGGATCGGGGATTCCGACTCGCCGCAGCATCTCGATCGCCCGCGCGCGAGCCTCGCGCGCGCTCGCCTCCTCATGCGTGCGCACCATCTCCGCAATCTGACTGCCGATCGTATAGACGGGATTGAGCGAGCTCATCGGCTCCTGGAAGATCATGGCGATCTCGGCGCCGCGGATCGAGCGAACCGTATCGCCGCGGGGCGGCAGCGCGGCAATATCGACCACTTTGCAGGGCGCGCCGGCGTGCGCAATCCTGTGGTACCGGATCGCGCCGCCATCGATACGGCCTGGCGGCGGTACGAGCTGCAGCAGAGAGAGGCCGGTCATGCTCTTGCCGCAGCCGCTCTCGCCAACGAGCCCGACCGCGCCCGACTGCGGTATCGTGAAGCTGACGTCCGAGACGGCATCGATCACGCCGTCGTCGGTGGCGAAACGGACGCGGAGGTTTTCGACTTCGACCAGGGGCGCTCTGTCGGATGGCATAGGACCATGTTCCTTGGCCGCCATCGTTCCGGCCGCTGCCTGCTTCTCGATCCGCGAGCCGGACTCCTCCATCGCACGCTCATTCTGCGGCGCGGCGGGCAGTTCATGCGTTCTTGATCTTGTCCTGACCTTTGAGCCGCCAGGCAGCGAATCCGTCGGACGCGCAGTGGCATTCGACCGGCGCCGAGCCTTCATCCAGACGGCGTTTCACAATCGGGAGGCGGTGCGGATTTCGGGACGGAAGTTCGTGTTTGCACGCGTCCTCGCGCCGCACCCTCAGTTCGAGTTCGGGCCGAACGGCGAGGCGGTCAACCCGCCCTATCCCTACTCGGAGGACGATGCGTCGCGGCTACTGCCGGTTCCGGGTATTCGCGGGAGAAGTACCGGGCCGGGCAGCGGCCAACTCGCGTGCGTGAGCCGCAGGATTCTGGAGGCGATCGACGCCAGCCAGCGCCGATCGAAGGCCCGGCCGGCCATCATTCGGGCCGACCATGGCTCACGCATGGTCATTCTTCCCTGTATGAGTCCACGCTTGGGATACCGCCGCCGGGGTTGAACATCCTCTCGACCTCGTCGCGGCTGACGAGGATCTCGCGCGGCTTTGCGCCATTGAGCGGGCCGACTATGCCGCGCTCCTCCATCATCTCCACGATTCGGGCCGCGCGCGTGTAGCCGATCCGGAAGCGGCGCTGAAGCATGGAGGTGGAGGCCTGGCCGTTGTTGACCACGAGCCGCACCGCCTGCTCGAAGAACTGGTCGTCCACGTCTTCCGAGTTGTTGCCGCCGCCGGATTCGCCCTCGCTTGCCTCGCCCAGCGTGATTGTGAAGGTCGGCTTCTCCTGCTGCTTGAGGTAGTCCACGAGCGCGATCGTCTCGCTCTCGCTGAGGTAAGCGCCTTGAATACGCAGGGGCTTCGGCGCGTCCATCGGCATGAAGAGCATATCGCCGCGGCCGATGAGCCGGTCGGCTCCCGCCATGTCAAGGATAGTGCGCGAATCGACTTGCGAGGCCACGGCGAAGGCGATGCGCGAGCCGATGTTCGCCTTTATCGTGCCGGTGATAATGTCGACCGATGGCCGCTGCGTCGCGATCACCAGGTGGATGCCCGTGGCGCGGGCGAGCTGCGCAAGTCGGCAGATCGACTGCTCGACCTCCGCTCCCTGCTGCATCATCAGGTCCGCGAGCTCGTCCACGATGAGCACAATGTACGGCAGCTTGTCGGTATCCGGGACGCGCTGGTTGTAGCCGTCGATATTCCGCGTGCCCACCGCGCTGAACAGGTCGTAACGCCGGTCCATCTCCTTGATCGCGGCGCGGAAGATTCCGGCCGCCTGCTTCACGTCGGTCACGACCGGGTGCATCAGGTGCGGTATGCCATTCCAGAGCGTCAGCTCCACGCGCTTCGGATCGATCATCATCAGCTTGACTTCGCGCGGCGAAGCGCGATAGACCAGGCTGGCGATCAGTACGTTCAGGCAGACGGACTTGCCGCTGTTCGTCGATCCGCCGACGAGCAGATGCGGCATCTTCGTCAAGTCGGCATACTTGAACTCGCCGGACACGTCCTTGCCGAGCGCCACCGTCAGCTTGGACTCCGCAAGCTGATAGGCGGGATTCTCCAGGCACTCGCGCAGCAGGACCTGCGTCCGCGCGTTGTTCGGGACTTCGAGTCCGATGGCGGCCTTCCCCGGTATCGGCGCTTCGACACGCACGTCGATCGCGGCCAGACTCATGGAGAGGTTGTCCGCGAGGCCGACGATCTTGCTCACCTTGATGCCCGGCGCAAGCTGGATCTCGTAGCGCGTCACGGTCGGGCCGGACGCCACTTCGGTAACGGAGGCCTTGATACCGAACTGGTCCAGCGTCGTCTCTATCTTATCGATCCGCTCCTCGATTTCGCTCTGCGATCGCTTCGCCACCGTCGCAGGCGCCGCGTTCAGCAGATCCAGCGGGGGCAGCGCGAACATCGGCATGGCGAGCTGCGACGGAACGGCAGTAGGATCAGATTTCGCGGACGGTGTCGCCGTCCGAGCCGAATCCGGCTGAGACCGGACCCGCTCTGAGCTTGCCGTCGCCGTGTCCGGCTCGCGGACGGCCACCGCGGCGACGGAGGCGCGATCGGGTGCGGGGGGCGCCTCCGCGACAGCGGTGTGCTCGTGCGGCTTCAGACCGGCGTGGAGCTTCTCCCACATCGCGTGAAGCGGATTTCCGCCGCGGGCCTTCTCGTCGGGCGTGTCCGCATTTGCGTCGAATCCGGCGCGAAGCGCCGCGCGCCGGGGAGCGGTGGAGGCGCCGTTCCGTCGCGTCGGCACGTCGCGGTGGGTCGCGTCCTCGTCCGGATCGGTTTCGGGGCCGCCCCCCGTGCCGCGGCGCATCTCCCAGAGGCCGCGCGCGTGGCGCCCGACGGGGTCGAGGATTTCCGATAGCGGTCGGTCCAGGATCAGGATTACGGCGATGAGACCCACGAACATGAGGAACAGAACGCTGAGAGACGGGCCGAGCAGGGTCTTCATCGGCCAGCCGGTAAGACAGCCGATCAGCCCGCCCACGTCCTTGATCGCGTCCTGCTTCTGCCACCACTTGAGCGGCCCGAGCACCTTGTCGGCGGTGGCCAGATACTGCCCGGAGACGATAACGAGGAAGACCAGGCCGAAGCCGATCGACGTGTGGCCGAGCGAGAATCGCTGGTGGCCGCGAAGCAGGAGCGTCGCGACCAGGGCTGTGAGCACAGGAAAAACGAAGGCGCCCCAGCCTGCCAGGAACTGCATCATCTCTCGAAGCTGTGCGAGAAGTCCCGGCTCGCTGTGTCCGTAGAGGCAGTAGAACCCGGCGACCGTAACGAAGAAGAGCCCGACCCCAATAATGTCCCGAGTGCGCTGATCCAGCGGCCCGGCAGGGCCGACAGGCGGCGGACTGTAGCTGGCAGGCGCGGAATTCGCCTTCGCCATAAACGGAATCCTCCAGGTAGAATAACGGGTAGAAGAGCGGCAGTCGGGGCCGGCCAGGTACCAGGTTGGTGCAGGTATTTGTACGGAATTATAGCAGAATCCAGGCGAAGGGTCAATCCGGCGTCGGCGCGGCCCCAGGCGGCCCTCGTGTCCTATGATGTCAGGCGGCCATCCACGCGGAACTTCCAGAAACTTCATACTTTATGGAAAGGATAATACGTCAACTACAGTGTATAGAGGAGGCGCGACCTCAACCATTCGATAGAGCTCGATTTTCCGATAAGCCAAGATGCTGAATCCCACCGATGCCAAATTGCCCGGCCGTGAAGCGTCGAGCCATATGGGGCCAATCATGCCATCGCGAGACGCGAACAACGCCGAGCTGATGTGGCGGAGCGTGCTCGAGCGTCTGCCGAGCGGCATCGCGGTCCTGGATCCGACCGGCTCCCGAACGCTCTGGATCAATCCCGCCATGGAGGCGCTGCTCCGCGAAGGCACCGGCACGACGCAGGCGGTTGGACGCGCGCCCCATGAGTACCTGCCAAGCGTCGAGGCGGACGAATGGGACGATCTCCTGAGCCGGGACCTGGAGGCAGTTCGAGAAGGCGCGCAGCCCGTGCGGCGCCGTCTCCAGTTCGTTCACTACGCCACCCGCAATATCGCCTATTGGGAGTGGACGATCCTGCCGTCTGCCCCGGGTGCGTGCGGCCAGAATGTGGTCCTCACAGTCCAGTCTGTCAGCGAGCGGGTCTTTAGCGAACGCGGTCTGGCCAGCGCAGGGAAGGCCGCCGAGCGGGCGCGACGCCGCGCCGAGATGCTCAGGGCCCTCGGCGAGGTGGTGAACGCGTCGCTTACTACTCCAGAGCTCATGCGCGCCATCACGCACAAAGCGGCGGAGTATTTTGATT
>DATGJU010000022.1:0-10293 GCA_035295045.1 Chthonomonadaceae bacterium | reverse complement strand
GTCGTAGCCCAGCGTCGTGGCGGCCGACTCGTCCGTCGGGTCCGGCCTCTCTCGCCGGGCGGCGCGGGTCGGCCTCGTCATGGCACGCTCTCCTGTCCGCCGCGGCACGGCATTGCCATCACTCCTAGACGCGGCTGACAGTTCCGGTGCGGACGTCGTTATCGTAGCGCGCCCGGTACTCCGGGGAGACATACGAGCCGGCGGCGCCGCCCGTGTACGCGACAGCCCCCGTCTGCAGGATCTGCTGCACCCGGTTCTCGTCTCCAGGATGGGACGAGCAGGCAACCACCACGCCGCCGTTCTTGAGTCCGTGCTCGTAGTAGGGCGCCATCTCGTCCGAGATGCCGAACGTCGCGAGCCAACCGATCAGGCCGCCCGCGATGCCGCCGGCGCCTGCTCCGGCAATCGCCGCCGCGAGCGGACCGGCCGCGATCAGGCCGATCGGCGGCGCCAGAGTGACGGTACCGACGGCGAGCAGGCCGCCCAGCACCGCTCCGATGGCTCCGCCTATCGTGGCTCCCGTTCCGACACCCTCCATCGTTCGCGCTCCGGAGTCGTGGGCAAGGTTGTCTGCCGCTCCGCGATCCTTCATCACGATCGTGATCTCGTTGCCACCGTAGCCGATCTGTTTGAGCTGGGATACGGCCGTCTCCGCCGCTGCGACCGTGTCGAACAGACCGGTAATGAGAGTTGCCATCCTGAGTTCCTCCATTGTGAGTCCGGCAGCCGTTCCGCCGGAATCCTTCGCGGTCGTGCAAACCCGAATCCGGCGCGCTTGTATGCGGCCGGCCAACGTTGGAGACGGCCGACTATCAGCGGTTGTTCCGTTGTTTTCTTGAGGAAGCAGGCGGTCAGGCGGTTAACGATTCGTGGGACATCGGGGCCATCCGCTCCGGCTCGGGCTGCGGAACGCCGAGCATGTCGCGCGCCGCTGCTGCGAAGTCGTGACTTGTAAGCATGCAGAGACGATGCAGGATGGGGATCGCGCCGTGCTCGATGAACCGGTCGGGGATACCGAACAGGCGGACCTGAACGCCGCAGAGGCCGTTTTGGGCGAGCAGTTCCAGGATTGCGGAGCCGACGCCGCCGGCGACCACGCCCTCCTCAGCGACGATCAGCCTGCGGCTGCGCCGCGCCGCTGCGAGGACCGCGTTCGCATCGAGCGGCTTGGCCCAGCGAAGATTGACGAAGCCTGCGCTGACGCCTTCGGCAGCGAGCTGCAGGGCCGCCTCGAATGCCGGAGCGACCATGTTGCCGTAGGCCAGCAGCGTCACGTCGTCGCCCTCGGCAAGTGTTTCTGCCTTGCCGAACTCGATCGGCGGCATGGCGTAAGCCTTGCGCGAGGCCCCGCCGCCCGCCAGCTCCGCCCAGTCGACGGATGGGGCGTTGCCGCGCGGATAGCGGATCGCGATCGGCCCCGCGTTCTGGCCCGTCACGTGCTCCGTGACCGCGTAGCGCAGCATCGCGTCGAGCTCGCTTCCGTCTTTCGGAGCCAGCATCGTCACATTGGGAATGTGGCGCAGGTAGGCGATGTCGAACACGCCATGGTGGGTGGGGCCGTCGTCGCCGACGAGGCCGGCGCGGTCCAGGCAGAAGATCACAGGCAGATTCTGGATCGCAACATCGTGCAGGACGATGTCGTAGGCGCGCTGCAGAAATGTGCTGTAGATCGCGGTGACCGGCTTCATGCCCTCGGCAGCGAGGCCCGCCGCGAAGCAGACGGCGTGCTGCTCGGCGATCGCAGTGTCGAAATAGCGGTTCGGGTGGACGTCCTTGAACTTGTTCAGGCCCGTACCATCCGGCATCGCGGCGGTGATTGCGGCGATCGTGGGGTCCTCGTTCGCAAGGGAGATGATGGCGTTGCTGAACACGCTCGTCCAAGTCTGGCCGCTGGACTTGCTGCCGCTGGCCGTGCCGTCTGCCACGTCGGCGAACATCGGAGGCGTCACCGCGTGCCACTTGCGCGCGTTCGCCTCGGCCGGATCGTAGCCTTTGCCCTTGACGGTGCGCAGGTGGACGAAGACCGGGCCGCTCATCTGCTTGATCTGCGTGAACAGGTCAATCATCAGATCCAGGTCGTGACCGTCTACCGGTCCGATATACTCGTAGCCCAGCTCCTCGAAGACGATGCCGGAATGGTCGGACGAGACGAAGTGCGTCAGGTTGTGCTTCAGCATCGAGCCCGCGGCCTTGCTAAGCGCGCGGCCGGGCGCGCCGGGCACGCGCTTCAGCAGCGAGCGCGCTTGCGCCTCGGCGGACTGGTAGAGCGGGTTGACGCGCAGCTTTGCGAGGTAGGTCGCGAGGCCGCCGACGCTCTCCGCGATCGACATCTCGTTATCGTTCAGGATGACCGTGAAGTTCCGACCGCTGTGGCCGGCGTTGTGCAGTCCCTCCAGCGCCAGGCCCGCCGTCATCGACGCGTCGCCGATCACCGCCAGCACGTTCTCGTCCGCCGTACGGCCCATCATGTCCCGCGCGACCGCGAAGCCGTAGGCGGCCGAGATGCTGGTGCCCGCGTGGCCCGCGCCGAACAGGTCGCAATCGCTCTCCTCGCGCCGCAGGAACCCGCTGAGGCCGCCATACTGGCGCAGCGTGTTGAATCGGTCCAGCCGCCCCGTGAGCATTTTATGGGCATAGCACTGATGGCCCGTATCCCAGATGATCTTATCCGTCGGTACCGAGTAGACAGTGTGCAGGGCGAGGATCAGGTCTGTCGCGCCGAGGTCCGAGGCGAAGTGGCCGCCGGTCTTGGAGAGGTTATCGATGATGGCAGTTCGCAGCTCGACAGCAACCTGCTTGAGCTGTTCGCGGGTCAAGGTCTTAAGGTCGGCCGGGCTCTGGATCCGGGATAGTAGCTCGTACATGCGTAATAGTTCCTTGTAATCTCACGAGGAGAATTCCGCGAATTGTACCCTCTACCGCTACTGATGTCAATCGTTGACAAATGAGAGCGTATGACTATTGCCGTTCGGGCACAACTGCAACGACGCCGCCGTTAGATGATGTCTACCTCGTGAACGCCCCGGTGGATGTTTCCGATGATGTACGCAGATTCGCCGGCAGAGTTCAGGCGATGGGCGAGGGCCGGCGCCTGCTCGGCGGGGACGACGACGACGATACCGATTCCCATGTTGAAGGTTCGGAACATCTCCGGATCCGGCACCTGGCCGCGCTCTTGAATCAGCGAGAATATGGGTGGGACCGGCCAGGTCCTGCGCTCGATGGTGGCGCTGCAGTCGACGGGAAGGATCCGCGGGACGTTGTCGTAGAATCCGCCGCCCGTGATGTGCGCCATGCCCTTGATGTCGAATTCGCCCAGGAGTGGCACGATCGACGGAGCGTAGCAGCGGTGGACCGTCAGCAGCTCCTCCGCGAGCGTGCGGCCCAGCATCGGGACGGGTTCGTAGAGCGAGAGCGAGTCCGCGCCCGCGTCCAGCAGGATGCGCCGCGCGAGCGAGAAGCCGTTGGTGTGAATACCGCTGGAGGCGATGCCGAGGAGCGTGTCGCCTGGCTCGATTCGGGAGCCGTCGATGATACGCGGCCGGTCGACCAGTCCGACGATGCACCCGGCCAGGTCGAAATCGCCTTCGGCGTAGACGCCCGGCATCTCCGCCGTTTCGCCGCCGATGAGAGCGCAACCGGTCTCGCGGCACGACTCCGCCAGGCCGCGCACGACGTCGACGGCGACAGAGGGGGCGAGCCTGCCGGTTGCAAAGTAGTCCAGGAAGAAGAGCGGCTGCGCACCCTGGACGAGGATATCGTTCACGCAGTGGTTGACGAGGTCGCGGCCGATCGATTCGTACCGGCCGACCTGGATTGCGACCTTGAGCTTCGTACCGACGCCGTCGATGCTCGACACCAGGACCGGCTCCTGATACGCCGAGATGCCGGCAAGCGAGAACATGCCGCCGAACGTGCCCACGTCCGTCAGAACGTTGGCGTTGAAGGTGCTCCGGATATGATCGCGCATACGCAGGACGGCTTCGTTGGCGGCGTCGATGTCGACGCCGGCATCGCGATACGTGATCTGTTGGTCTGTCATAGGCTTTGGGGCGGGTTCAGTTATCTCCGGGCTCGATCTGGTAGGGCTTGAAGGCGACGTCGGAACCGAGGCGCCCGTCGAATCGCCCGACGACGCGATTCTGGTGTGTAATTGTACCGTGGATTATGCCGTCCGTGCCGACGTTCAGCCGGCCGACATTGCCGTCGCTGTCTCGAAGAGTGACGGCGCCGTACATCCGCGCCTTTCCGGTGACGAAAGCCTCCGTAACGTGCAGGTCGGCCTCGACCTGCGCGGTGTAGCCGTCGTGGAGGCTGATCTGCGCCGTCTCCGGCACCGCATAGGCCGGCAGCAGGCCGTCCATCGAAAGCGGCCCGTGGCGCCGGACGCCGCGCACCTCGGCGATGTCAGGCACGTTGAGCGTATAGTTGAGGACGTGATCCGGCAGGTGGCTCTCCGTCAGCACAGACGCCGCGCCCTGCGTGTACCGATGCGTCTTCATCCGCGCGTACCCGATGGGATCGTTGGCGCCGGTCCCGATGCCCCAGCCGTCTGCCGACCGGTACGCAACGTCGACGAAGTAGCTGGCGCACGTCGCGAGCCGCGCCTCCGGCCGATCTGCCATGTCGCGGGCGGCCTCGCGCAGCGGCTCGGTATCGAGCAGCGCGTCGCACAGCCGCTCCGCCGAGCTGACCTTCCGAGTGCTCAGATAGCGGGCGCCTACCAGCGCGCCGAGCGCGAGCGTCGATATCGCGATGATGCCTCCCGTTGTGGGCTTACCGAGGACCGTATTCATATCTGCTCCGTATCTTACAACTCACCTGGAAGTTGGCGCGACGCGCCTTCGGACGCGCGTCTCATCACCACTACGGACCGCCGCGCACATTGGGTTCAGCGCGGCGGCTCGCGGCGTGCGCGCTCAGTCCGAGTCGGGCGATCCGTCGTCCGGGCCGCCGTCCTCGGAGAGCGTTCCAACCTGGTGGCGGCCCCGCTCCATCGCGAGCTTGCTGTTCCGAACGTCGGTCGGGACCGCGATAGGGTACTTGCCGTCGAAGCAGGCGCGGCAGAACTTGTCCTTGTGCATCCCGATCGCGCGCACCGCGCCCTCGAGCGACAGGTAGCCTAGAGACGTGGCGCCGATCAGCTTGCGGATCTCCTCGACCGACAGCCGCGCGGCGACAAGTTCGTCCTCGTTCGCCATGTCTATTCCGTAGTAGCAGGGGTGCTTCACGGGGGGCGCCGTAATGCGCACGTGGACCTCGGCGGCGCCCGAATCGAAGAGCATGCGGACCAGCTTTCCGGTCGTCGTACCGCGAACGATCGAGTCGTCCACCATTACAACCCGCTTGCCGGCCAGCGTATCCTTGAGCGGCGTGTATTTCATTCGCGCGCCCAGATCGCGCATGCGCTGGTTCGGCTGGATGAAGGTGCGCTGGATGTAGCGGTTCTTGATGACGCCCTCGCCGTACGGGATGCGCGACGCCTCCGAATAGCCGAGCGCGGCGGGTATGCCCGTGTCCGGTATTGGGATCACGACGTGGGCGCCGGGGACCGGATGCTCGCGCGCCAGCTCCTGGCCCATCCGCCGCCGGGCCATGTGCATCGACCGGTTGTACAGGATGGTGTCCGGCCGCGAGAAGTAGATGAACTCCAGCAGGCAGGTGGCGTGGCGCGCGGTTGGGATGGCCTGGTATTCGCGCTGGCCGTCCCGGTCGATGACGACGATCTCGCCCGGCTCGACCTCGCGGATATACTCCGCGCCGACCGGCACGAAGGCGCACGATTCGGACGAGAGGACGTACTTGCTCCCGTTGATCCTGCCCAGGCAGAGCGGCCGTATGCCGTAGGGATCGCGTACGCCGACGAGCTTGTCCGGCGTGAGGATCACGAGCGAGTAGGCGCCCTGGAGCCGTCGCATCGCCTGCTCCACGGCCTCCTCGATGCAGCCCGTATGCAGGTGCGCGAGGAGCTGGGCGATCACTTCGCTGTCGTTGCTGGCGGCGAACGTGCATCCGGCCTCGGTCAGCTCGTCCCGCAGGGAGCGCGCGTTGACCAGATTGCCGTTGTGCGCGACCGCGATGGGTCCCAGGCTGGAGATGCTGGTGAGCGGCTGCGCATTGCAGAGCACGCTCGATCCGGTCGTGGAGTAGCGCACGTGGCCGATGGCGCTGATGCCGGTGAGACTCCGGATCGTGTCCTCGTCGAAGACCTGCGTAACGAGGCCCATCGCCTTCCGGATTTCGATCGAGCGACCGTCAGACACGGCGATGCCCGCGCTCTCCTGGCCGCGATGCTGCAGCGCGAAGAGGCCGAAGAAGGTGGTGCGTGCCACGTCCTCGCCGGGCGCGAAGATGCCGAAGATGCCGCACTCCTCGCGGGGGTTGTCCCGCTCCCACTCGTCGCCCGACCGCTCGGCGCGCGACTGAGCGTCCAGCGCATCGGCCTGCGGCGGATCAGGCGGAACCGCGCCGAGGTCTCGTGTCAGGTTCATATAGCACCACGCTCCCGCTCTCGCAGCGACCCACGCCCTCTCCGTGCCCGCCACGGGAACGGATCGGTTCATCTGGCGACGGCCCTCGTCCTGAAGTACCGCCGCCACAACCCTTTGTCGGCGCTAACGACCCGCCAATCGCTTCGCCGCTTCTGCCTGGTTTCCCGCGCGCCCATCCCGAGTGCGCGCTCGCCGCCATGCAACTCCACTCGCGCCGAAGTTTAACGGACTCTGCGGCGCGCCATTAGCCGCCCTGGCCCGCGAGCGCCGCCATTCGTCGTGGAATGGCCTGCTCGCTGACCGCGGCCAGCTCCTCCACCGGCTCCTCGATGAGGCTATCGGCGCCGACGGCGATGCGAAGATGCGTGCCGCCGACGGTGCCGATCCAGAGCGCGCGAACCTGCGCCCGGGACGCCCGGTCCCGCAGCCGCGCGAACTGCTTCTCCGTGCGCACGGAGACCACTACGCGGCCCTGCGCCTCGCCGAACAGCAGGGCGGACGGCCGGTGGTCCGCGGCGAAGTCCGCGCGGTTCAGCAGGATCATCGCGCCCTCGCCGCTCAAAACGCAGCATTCGGCCAGGCAGACGGCGAGGCCGCCGTCGGACAGGTCGTGGCACGAGGCGAGCAGCCCCTCCGCGATCGACTCGAGGATGACCGAGTGCAGCCGCTTCTCGCCCTCCAGATCGATGCGAGGTGGCCGGCCCGCCTCCACGCCGTGTATCAGGCTCAGATACTCGCTGCCGCCCAGGCCGCCGGTCGGATCGTCGTAGGCGTACAGCAGCACGATCGTGTCGCCCTCGCCGTCGTCACGGAAGCCCGCCTGGCAGCGGCGGTTCACGTCGTCGAGCACGCCGAGCATTCCAATGGTCGGCGTGGGAAATATCGGTCCGTCCGGCGTCTCGTTGTAGAAGGAGACGTTGCCGGATACGACCGGTGTTCCAAATGCTTCCGTTGCTGCCGCGATGCCCTCGACGCTGCGGCGGAACTGCCAGAAGCCAGCCGGCTTCTCCGGATTCGCGAAGTTCAGGTTGTCGGTGACGGCCGCCGGCCGCGCGCCGACGCAGACGACGTTGCGCGCCGCCTCGGCGACGGCGATCTGGCCGCCGGCGAAGGGGTCGAGGTAGCCGTAGCGCCCGTTGCCGTCCAGTGTGACCGCGATGCCCCTGGCTGTTCCGCGGATACGCAGGATCGCGGCGTCGGAGCCGGGGACATGGACGGTCTGCGTCTGGACCATGCTGTCGTACTGGTCCGTCACCCACGCCTTCGAGGCGATGGTCGGCGAATCGAGCAGGCGTTTGAGCGCGCGCTCGTAGGTCCATTCACCGGAATGGCCCCCGTTGTTCTCGCCCGCGTCCTCCAGAGAGATGGACGGTTCGGGAAGGCCCGTGAAATCGAAGTTCTGGAGCGAGCGGATGTAGTCCGGCTCTTCGGTCTGCAGCGTATAGACGGGGCAGCCATCCGTCAGCGCTTTGGACGGGACCTCGGCCACGATCTCGCCGTTGTCCCTGATCCGCGTGATGCCGTCCGCCGTCACTGCGCCGATCACGGCGGCGTTCAGGCCCCACTTGCGGAAGGTCTCCAGGATCGTGTGCTCGCGGCCGCGCTCCGCCACACATAGCATCCGCTCCTGCGATTCGGAGAGCATGATCTCGTAGGGCGTCATGTCCGCCTCGCGGAGCGGCACCTTCCGCACGTCGATCTCCATGCCCGTGCCGGCCTTCGCGGCCATTTCGCAGGTCGAGCAGGTGAGGCCGGCCGCGCCCATGTCCTGGATGCCGACCACGGCGCCGCTGGCCAGGGCCTCAAGCGTCGCCTCGATCAGCAGCTTCTCCATGAAAGGATCGCCCATCTGCACGTTCGGGCGCCGGCTCTCGCTGTCCGGCCCCAGCTCCACGCTGGCGAAGGTCGCGCCATGGATGCCGTCCTTGCCGGTCGCGCTACCCACGTATATTACGGGGTTGCCGACGCCGTGCGCCGCGGCGCTCGCGATCCGGTCCAGCTCCACGACGCCGACCGCCATCGCGTTGACCAGCGGATTGCCGGAGTAGCAGGGGTGGAAGTAGATTTCGCCGGCGACCGTGGGCACGCCGACGCAGTTGCCGTAGTGCGAGATGCCGGCGACGACGTGCTCGAACAGGTAGCGATTCCGCGCGTCTTCCAGCGGGCCGAAGCGGAGTGAGTTCAAGTTGGCGATCGGGCGGGCGCCCATGGTGAAGATGTCGCGAAGGATGCCGCCGACGCCGGTCGCGGCGCCCTGGAACGGCTCGACCGCGGAGGGATGGTTGTGGGACTCGACCTTGAAGACGATGCCGAGCTTATCGTCGAGCGGCACGACGCCGGCGTTTTCCAGCGCGCCGCTCTCCTGTGCCGCTTTGTAGGTCTTGAACAGCGCGAGCACCGGCCGGGAGTATTTGTAGCCGCAGTGCTCGGACCACATAACCGCGAACATGCCAAGCTCGGTGAGGGTAGGCGCTCGCCCGAGTATCTCCAGGATCTGTTGGTACTCGGCGTCGTTAAGGCCCATCTCGCGATGCGGCTCGGCACTTTTCAAGCGCGCGCTCTCCCTTGGGGCGGGCCGCGACGCTGCGGCGGGACCAGAAACGACCGGCGGCGGACACACATGCCCTACGCCTGGATAGTACGGGGAAATCTACATTTAGTATACCCCTGGGCGGGGCGCAGGTCAACCGGACGGGCTGTGCGCTGGCCGGGACCGGTCAGTGGGTCAGGCGATCGGCAGTCAGCAGTCGGGTAAGGCCCTGTTCGGGGATTAAGGAGATTACCCGAATGGACGCGGCCGGCGGCGATTGGAGGTCGGCGTCGTCTGGTTGGACGATTCTTTCGAATTCGGGCCCGGCGTTCACTTCGGCGCACACTCGGGCAATCATCTTAGACGGACAATAGGTAACCGATTACGGCAATGGTCAGGGTTGCTATCGCTGCCGCGCCGAAAGTGGAGAAATGACTGCGGCGACCGACAAGAAGGCCATGAGGCACCTGCTATTCTTCGCGACGAAGGCAGATTTGTCGCCCGGTATTGCGCAGATCGAGCAAAAGCATAAGCTAAAATACGTCCGTGCAAATCATCTGAGCGAGGACCCCATCACGCCATACTTGTCGGCGCTCGATATACCGGGGCTAGAATTCGTGACGCACCGAACATTCGGATCCTCCCCGATGTACCTCGTGACGCCTGGCGAAGTCAGTGTGAGACGGGGATCTGTGTCACCGGGCCAGCCGTCTATCGCGGGCCGGAGCCGCTCGCGCGCGTTGCGCTCGTGCACCGGACCGCCGGCAAACGCGTAGGGCACTGCGTCGCTCGGCAGTCGACCGGACTCACAGGCGGCCAAGACCTTGAGCCCGGGATGATCGCGCGGGGGCGCCGCCGGCCGCGGGGGGTTCGCGATCCGCGACGCGAACATGGAACGGAGAGCGCATGGCGACATCGAAGCAACAGATTCCGGGCTATGTGGCAAATGACGGAAGAGAGTTATTCTACTTCGCGGCTCGTCCGGGCGATACGCTCGAAAGCGTTGAGGACGCGGCCTTTAATGCTTCCGTGGATATTCCAGGTCCTACGTCGAAAGTCCCTTAGCGCGGCAGGACGGGATTTGCGCACGAGCAGAAAACCCAGTTCTCGTACCGTGGCATCTCCGAGGCCGACGCGTTTGCCTATGGCGCCAATCGACATGCCGCGCCGGTGAGACAAACGGCGCTGTGACTAGAGTCCCAGATCTTCTATTGATTGTGCCGACAGGATCGCGCGGCGGACACCCGCTATGTCCGCGTGCGGCAATGCCCG
>DATGJU010000021.1:0-21922 GCA_035295045.1 Chthonomonadaceae bacterium | reverse complement strand
GCGCCGGACGGATGGGTCGCCGTCGTGAAACCGGGGCGCGTGCTCTTCGAGCTGGCAGGCGTCACCGAGGAGGTCGCCCGGGAGGCGATGCGGCTGGCATCGCACAAGCTGCCTATCGACGTGAAGTTCATCAAGCGAGCCACCGTCGAGCCGATTGTGGATGACGAGTCGGCGGAGACCGCGGACGAGGGGCAGCCGGCCGGAGCGGTGGAGGATTAGCATGGCCGAACTGAAACAGAAAGAGATTCGCGAGCAGCTTCGCGGCATGAGCGATGACGAGCTGAGGACCGAGATTGCGGCGATGCGCGCCAGGCTGTACGATTATCGCCGCAAGAACGCGATGAAGCAGCTCGACAATACGACCGGGATCCGCGATGCGCGCAAGCAGATCGCCCGCGCGCTCACGCTGCTTCGGGAACGCGAGATAGCCGCCGAGAGAGGGACTGCATAGAGATGTCGGATATTTCCAATTCCGTAGCAACACCGGAGGAGACGGAGCCGGGGCCTGAGAACTCGGCGGACCCGACGCCCGCGGAGCAGGCCGCCCCTGACCCGCCCACGCCGCCGTCCGATCCGAATCCCGATCCTACGCCGACGGCGCCCGCGGAAACGGACCAGGCGCTGCCGGTCGGCCCGAAGCCGCCGCCCGACCCCGACGCGGCGCCCGCGAAGCCGACGCCGGATCCGACCCGCGGAAGGCGCAAGACGCGCCAGGGCAAGGTGGTCAGCGCCAAGATGGAGAAGACCGTCGTCGTCGTCGTCGAGAACCGCGTTCGGCATCCGCTGTACGGCAAGTTCATGAAGCGGAGCACGCGATTCAAGGCGCACGACGAGGAGCGCGTTTGCGGCGAGGGCGACACGGTCGAAATCATGGAGACTCGTCCGCTCTCCAAGGAAAAGCGGTGGCGCGTCGTCCGAATCGTCGAGAAAGCTAAGTAGGCCATGATCCAGTCCTATACACGATTGAAGTGCGCCGACAACTCCGGCGCGCGCGAGATTATGTGCGTTCGCGTGATGAAGGGTTCGAGCGCCCGCTATGCCTACGTTGGCGACGTTATCATCGGTGTGGTAAAGTCCGCGACGCCCAATCAGCAGGTCAAGAAGAGCGACGTCGTCCGATGCGTGGTCGTTCGGACGAAGCAGCCGATCCGCCGGCCGGATGGATCCGTCCTGCGCTTCGATGACAACGCCGCAGTCGTAATCCAAAAGAACAACGACGATCCGCGCGGAACACGAATCTTCGGTCCCGTCGCCCGCGAGCTTCGCGAGCACGACTTCATGAAGATCGTGTCGCTCGCGCCAGAGGTGGTGTAACATGCCGAGATTGAAACCGAGCGCTCCGCGCGAGCCCATCAAGCTAAAGATCAAGAAGGGCGACACCGTCGAGGTTATCTCCGGTAAGGACAAGACCAAGCGCGGCGAAATCCTCCGCGCCATTCCGAAGGAGAACAAGGTGGTCGTCGCCGGCCTGAACATGATGGTCCGGCACACGAAGGACCGCCCGAACCGGAACGCCGGCGCGAATACTGCGAACAACATCATCAAGGGCGGCCGGATCGAGAAGGAGGCGCCGCTGTTCGCCTCCAAGGTGATGCTGGTGTGCCCGGCCTGCAAGCGCCCCACCCGCGTCGGCTACGACTACCGCGAGGGCGAAGAGAAGCTTTCCCGCCGCAAGTTCCGCAAATGCAAGCATCCGGACTGCGGCAAAGCGATCGACTGAATCGCCGATTCCGATTCAATGGATCATCCCGTTCCCGGTCGGAAATCGGGGACATCGAAAGGGAGCTGACGCAACATGGCTCGTCTCAAGGACCGGTACACGGAAGAGGTCGTGCCGGCGCTGATCAAGCAGTTCAATTACAAGAATGTGATGCAGGTGCCCAAGCTCGACAAGATCGTCGTGAACATGGGCGTCGGCAAGGCCGGACAGACCGGCGGCGACTCGAAGGAGCTGGACGGCGCCGTGCGCGACATGGCGGCCATTTCGGGTCAAAAGCCGGTGATTACGCGCGCGCGGAAGTCGATCGCAAACTTCAAGCTGCGCGAGGGCGCGCGCATAGGCTGCAAAGTGACGCTGCGCGGCGAGCGGATGTACGAGTTCTACGACCGGCTCGTGAACATCGCGCTCGCGCGCATCCGCGACTTCCAGGGCGTATCGCCGAACTCGTTCGACGGGCGCGGCAACTACGCGCTCGGCATGCGCGAGCAGCTCACCTTTCCGGAAATCGACTACGACAAGATCGACAAGGTCCGCGGCATGGATGTGATCATCTGCACCACGGCCCGGACCGACGAGGAGGCGAGAGGCCTGTTGAAGGCAATGGGCATGCCATTCCGCGCCAAGTAGCGCCCAGGACCCGCCCACCACGCACGGGAGGATTTGCGAGGAGATTTTTCAGCGATGAAAAGTTACGGGATTCAGTCGATACGCAACGTTGGCCTTTTCGGACACCAGGGAGTTGGGAAGACTTCGCTGGCGGACGCCCTGCTCTATGTGTCCGGCGCGATCGACCGGCTCGGCCGCACCGACGACGGGACCACGACGTCAGACTTCGACCCGGAGGAGCAGAAGCGGCGAATCAGCATCAATGTCGCCGTTGCGCCGTGCGAGTGGCACGATACGAAGATCAACATCGTCGACGTCCCGGGCTACCTGGACTTCCAGGGCGAGGTGAAGAGCGCGCTCGCCGTGGTCGAGGCTGCTATCCTCGTCACGCCGGCGCAGGGCGAGCCGGAGGTCGGGTTCGAGAACGCGTGGGAGCTGGCCGCGGAATCGAGCCTGCCGCGCGCGGTCTATGTGAACAAAATGGATCGCGAGAACGCGGACTTCGCAAACGTCGTGCAGGCGCTGCGGTCCCGGTATGGGAACTGTATCGCGCCTATCCAGCTGCCAATTGGCTCCGCGGACAAGTTTAGCGGCGTCGTCGATCTGCTGGAGATGAAGGCCTTTATTGGTACCGGGAAGGACGTCCAGTGCTCCGAAATCCCCGCGGACTGCCAGGCCGAGGCGGACCGGTACCGCGAGCTGCTGGTAGAATCTGCCGCGGAAGGCGACGACGAGCTGATCGAGAAGTACCTGAACGGCGAAACGCTGACCCACGATGAGGTGGTTCGCGGAATTCATGAAGGAATCGATGCCAGCAAGGTGGTTCCGGTATTGTGCGGATCGGCCACCAAGGATATCGGGATGACGGACCTTCTGGACATCATCGTCCATGAGTTTCCTAATCCGACCGAGGTGGAGCACATCCACGGCAAGCATCCGCAGACCGGCGCGGACGTAAAGCTGGAGGCGACGGATGCGGCGCCGCTCTCGGTGCTAGTATTCAAGACGATCGCGGACCCGTTCCTCGGGACGTTGAACTATTTCCGCGTGATGTCCGGCACGCTCAAGACAGGCGCGACGGTCCTGAATAGCACCCGCGGCAAGGAGGAGCGGATCGGGCAGCTCTACATCGCTCGCGGCAAGAACCAGGAAGCCACGGCGGATATCCGCGCCGGAGACATCGGCGCGACCGCGAAGCTTGCGGACACGCACACCAGCGACACGCTCTGCGATCCGGCGAAGCCGATCCTTCTCGATCCGATCAAGTTCGACGCGCCCATCTTCGAGCAGGCGATCGTCGCGAAGACGAAGGTGGACGAGGATAAGATGGGCCCGGCGCTGCAGCGTGTAGCGAACTCGGACCCGAGCTTCCAGCACCATCGGGACCCGGAGACCGCCCAGACGATCATCGCGGGTATGGGCGAGACGCATCTGGGCATCGTGGTCGAGCGGCTAAAGAAATTCGGCGCAAACGTCGAGGTCGTCGATCGCAAGGTGCCCTATCGCGAGACCGTTTCAACCAAGGCGGAGGGCCAGGGCCGGCACAAGAAGCAGACTGGCGGCCGGGGCCAATTCGGCGACTGCTGGATACGCGTCGAGCCGAACCGCGGCGCGGGCTACCAGTATGTCGACGCGATCGTCGGCGGCTCGATCCCGAGGCAATACATACCTGCCGTCGAAAAGGGCGTGGCGCAGGCGATGTCGACCGGCATACAGGCCGGCTACCCGGTGGTGGACGTGAAAGTCACCTGCTACGACGGCTCGTACCATGACGTGGATTCCTCGGAGGCCGCGTTCATCATGGCCGGCATCATCGCGTTCAACAGCGTGGCGGCGAAGGCCGGACCGACGCTGCTGGAGCCGATCATCGAGGTCGACGTGCTGCTCCCGGAGCAGATGCTGGGCGACGTGATGAGCGACCTGACAAGCAAGCGGGGCAGAATTGGCGGCACGGAGGCCGCGGGCCGGGGCAGAGTGCGGCTCAAGGCGACCGTGCCGCAGGCGGAGATGCTGCGCTATGCGATCGACCTGCGCTCCATTACCCGGGGCCGGGGGTCGTTCGAGAGCCGGCTGTCGCACTACGAGGAGGTTCCTGCGCACATCGCGCAGCCGATCATCGCGAACCACAAGAAGGAGCGCGAGGCAGGCGAGCACTAGCCTGCATAGTTCTTGACATGAGACGGTGTTGGGTGTTTGGCGTTGGGTGGTCGGGATTGGTTCAATCCCAAATACCCAGCACCTAAACCGTATACCCTCTCCACGGAGGTCTCTTTTTGGCAAAACAGTGTTTGATCGAGAAGGCGAAGCGCAAGCCGAAGTTCAAGGTGCGCGGCTATACCCGCTGCAACGTGTGTGGTCGCGCGCGCGCGGTTTTCCGCCGGTTTGGTATCTGCCGAATCTGTTTCCGCGAGATGGCGCATAACGGACTGATCCCCGGCGTCACGAAGTCGAGCTGGTAGGAGAAACAGAGATGGCATACACCACCGATCCGATCGCGGACCTGCTGACGCGCATCCGCAATGCGAACCGCGCCAACCACGACTCGCTGGAGATTTCCAGCTCCAACCTTAAGGTCGAGATTTGCAAAATCCTCCACCGCGAAGGATTCGTGAAGGGCTTCGATGTCGTTAAGCAGGCGCCGCAGGACAAGATCAAGATCAGCCTCAAGTACGGCACGAAGCGCGAGAAGGTCATCACGGACCTCAAGAGGATAAGCAAGCCCGGCCTGCGGGTCTACTGCAGCAAGGAGAAGGTGCCGCGCGTGCTTCGCGGTCTCGGCATCGCGATCCTCTCCACGTCGCACGGCGTCATGACGGATCGCGACGCGCGCAAGCAGGGCGTCGGCGGAGAAATCCTCTGCTACGTCTGGTAGGCCGCGCGCCGAGCAGATGAGTTGGCAAGGCGGCGAGCCGCAGGCTGGCCGCCCTCTGGAGATAAACATGTCACGAATTGGAAAGCGGCCGATCGCTGTGCCCGCCGGCGTGACCGTGACGCCCGCCGAGGACGGCACGATCACCGTGAAGGGGCCGAAGGGCACGCTGGTCCGCCGTCTCAATCCGGACCTCTCATACAACATCGAGAACGGAACGCTCACGGTCGTCCGCCCGAGCGACGCCAAGGAACACCGCTCGCTGCACGGCCTTACGCGGACTCTTGTGGCCAACATGGTGGAAGGCGTCACGACCGGCTACAGCCGCCAGCTCGAGATTATCGGCGTTGGGTTCCGCGCAACGATGGCCGGCAAAACGCTGCAGCTCAACGTGGGCTACTCGCACTCGATCGAGGTGCTGCCGCGGGATGGGATCGACTTCACCGTTGCGAACGACCCGCAGTCGCGCAACCCGGTCATTACGATCACCGGCATCGATAAAGAGCGCGTCGGCCAGACTGCGGCGGAAATCCGCAAGCTACGCAAACCCGAACCGTACAAGGGCAAGGGCATCCGGTACAAGGGCGAGAACGTCCGCCGCAAGCAGGGTAAGGCCAGCGGCAAGGGTAAGGGCAAGAAGTAGCTCGCAGCATGTAGTCGGTAGCCGGCGAATGCATTCAGCCAGCTACCGACAACCAGCTACCAGCTACCAACACCGCTGCTGTGGTATAATACACCCTTGCGTGTCGCCGTTCGGCGGGGGCGAGGATTGGCGCCGGGTCGGAAAATCGGCGCTTCGGGGAATGGACAGACGATGCGACTCGAAGAAAAAGAGCTTCTGCGCAGAAAGCGCCACCGCCGCGTGCGGGCCAAAGTCTCCGGCACCTCGGAGCGGCCGCGGCTGAACGTATCGCGCAGTCTTCAGCATATCTATGCGCAGGTGATCGACGATACCACCGGCCGAACGCTGGCGCATGCCTCCACGGTGGATGCGGATTTGCGCAAGTCGCTCAAGTCCGGCGGCAACGTCGAAGCCGCGAAAGCGGTCGGTAAGCTGATCGCGGAGCGCGCCAAGTCGGCGGGCATTGACGCCGTCGTGTTCGACCGGGGCGGCTACATGTACCACGGCCGAGTCCAGGCGCTGGCCGATAGCGCACGCGAGGGCGGCCTGCAGTTTTGATCGTTCAAGTAAACGCCCATCCCTGAGGGGTGGCGTTTGGCGTCGGCCAATTCACGGGCGAGATTCGGAGGCCGGAGAGCGGTGGTCGCCGCCCTATCGCCTCTTTCCGGTAAGGAGCTATCGTTGGCGAAGATCGATACCGATAAGCTCGACCTGCAAGAGCGGGTCGTGCGGACGAATAAGTGCCAGAAGACCACCAAGGGCGGCCGCACCATGAGCTGGAGCGCGCTGGTGGTCGTGGGCGACGGCAAAGGCCACGTCGGCGCGGGCCTTGGTAAGGCACGAGCAATCCCGGACGCGATTCGCAAGGGCATGGAGGCGGCCAAGAAGAGCGTCATCTTCTTCCCCATCGTGTCCGGCACCATCCCGCACGAGGTGCTGCAGAACGAGGGCGCCGCGCAGATCCTGATCAAGCCTGCGTCCGCCGGTACCGGAATCGTCGCGGGAAGCAGCATGCGGACGATCTTGGAGCTCGCGGGCGTTCACGATGTGCTCGGCAAGTCGCTTGGCTCGGCGAACCCGGTCAACATCGCCTGGGCGACCATCAAGGCCCTGAAGCGGCTGAAGCGAGCCAGCGATGTGGCCCGGCTGCGCTCCACCACGGTCGAGGCGCTCACGCCCTGGGCCAAGAAGTCGGAGGACGCCACCCATGCCGAGTAAGATCAAGATCACGCTGCGCAGGAGCCCTATCGGCTACGAGCAGTCGCAGCGCGATACGGCCCGGTCCCTGGGCCTTCGCAAGATGCAGCAGTCCGTCGTGCAGAACGACGACGCAGTGATTCGCGGCATGGTACACAAGATCCGCCACATGGTCGAGGTCGAGCCGCTAACCGAAGAGAAGAGCGAGTAGCCATGGGAATCGGCGTACACAACCTGCATCCGGCCGAAGGATCTACGCATCGGCGCAAAATCGTCGGACGCGGCATCGGCTCGGGCCACGGCAAGACCTCGACGCGCGGCCACAAAGGCAACAAGGCCCGCGGCCAGGTCAACCCGAACTTTGAAGGCGGCCAGACGCCGCTGCACCGGCGGCTGCCGCAGCTTCGCGGCACGGCCAGCCGAAACCCGCGCGGCTTCAAAGCGTACCATAAGACAGAGTACGCGCTGATCAACGTCGACGAGCTGGAGGCGCAGTTCGACGCGGGCGCAGAGATCACGCCGGAGCTGCTCGTCAGCCGCGGTATCCTGCGCAACCTGCACGACGGTCTGAAGATCCTCGGCAACGGCAGCGTTACCAAGCAATTCACGGTACGGGCGCATAAGTTCAGCCAGAGCGCTCAGGAGAAGCTGCAGGCCGCGGGCGGCACCGTCGAGATCCTGGCGGCGGAGAGGCGTTAGCAATATGATCGAGGCGCTTCAGCGAGCGCTTTCCATTCCGGAGCTCCGGAAGCGGATTCTCTTCGTGCTGATGATGTTCCTGATCTACGCGATCGGCGCGCACATCCCTGTGCCCGGCATCGATCACGCGAAGCTGGATCAGATCTTCCGGAATGGCCGCGGCGGCGTGCTCGGGCTTGTGGACGTGTTCTCGGGCGGTGCTCTGCGACGCATGTCGCTGTTCGCGATGAGTATCGGGCCGTACATCAATGCATCGATCATTATGCAGATGATGTCGCTCGCCGTGCCGCAGCTCGAGGCGCTCTCCAAGGAGGGCGAGTCGGGCAGAAAGCAGATCGCCAAGTATACGCGCTATCTAACGATCGTGCTGGCATTCGTGCAGGCGTTCGGCTTCACCATGGTGTTCGAGCAGAGCCGCATCGGGATACACCCGCTGCAGCGACTCGTGATCTGCACCACGCTGACGGCCGGCTCAATGTTCCTCCTGTGGATCGGCGAGCAGGTAACGCAGAACGGGGTCGGCAACGGCGTCTCGCTGGTTATCTTCGCCGGCATCTTGCTGAGCCTGCCGTTCCAGTTCTCGCAGATCATCGCGCAGGTGACCGCCGGGACGGCCGGCTGGATCAACGTGGCGCTGCTGGTCGCCGCATTCATCGCGATGACGTATGCGGTCGTTTATATCACGCAGGGCACGCGGCGCATTCCGATCCAGCATACCAAACGCGTCATCGGCATGCGGCAGACGCAGGCGAGCGCATCGTTCCTGCCGATCAAGGTGAACATGGCGGGCGTGATCCCGATCATCTTCGCGATCTCGCTCGTCCTGATGCCGACGACCATCATCAATGCGATTCCGGCCAATACGGCGTTTGTCTCGTGGCTCAAAGAGAAGTCGATGTACCTGAACCCGGGCAACATCCCGAACGTTCTCATCCCGCTTCGCCCACACCCGATCGCCATACCGGTCCCGTTCGCGCTAGTGTTCTACTTTCTGCTGGTCATCGTGTTCACGTACTTTTACACTGCGATCGTGATGAACGTTCAGGAGATGGCGGACAACCTCCGGAAGTACGGCAACTACATTCCGGGAATCCGCCCGGGTAAGCCGACTCTAGACTATTTGGAGCGGGTCGTCTCTCGGATCACGCTCGCCGGCGCCGTGTTCCTCGGCCTGATCGCGGTATCGCAGTATATCCTGCCGAATCTCACGGGATTCTCGCAGAGCGCGTTCCCGATCATCGGCGGTACTTCGCTCCTGATCGTCGTCGGCGTAGCCATCGAGACCATGCAGGCCATCGAAGCGCAGCTCATTATGCGCAACTATGAGGGCTTCATAAAGAATCCGGAAAGGCGGGCGTAGCACTCGACAGCGCGAAGGACGAGTCATCGTCCGGGGGACTCAGCGATGATACTCGTGCTGCTTGGCCCGCCCGGCGTCGGCAAAGGAACGCAGGGAACGCGCATTGCCGTGCACTACGATATCCCGACGATCTCCACCGGCGCGATGTTTCGGGAGGCGGTTGCACGAGGGACGGAGCTGGGCCGCGTCATCCAGCGGTTTAAGATTGATCAGGGCGAATACGTGCCCGATGAGATCGTCGTCGGGGCGGTGCGCGCTCGTACCGAAGAGCCGGACTGCGCGAAGGGGTTCCTGCTGGACGGTTTTCCACGCACGGTGATGCAAGCCGACGCGCTGGACGCGCTTCTCGCGGCGCAGGGCCGCCGGGTGGACGGCGTTCTGAACTTCCAGGCGCCGATTGCGGAGATCGTGGGCCGATTCAGCGGCCGGCGCGTCTGCCCATTCGACGGCTCGACGTACCATCTGGTGGTCCAGCCGCCAATTCAGGCAGGCCTGTGCGACGAGTGCCACCGGCAGCTCGTACGGCGGCCGGACGATGCGCCGGACGTAGTCGAGCGGCGGCTCCAGGTGTACCACGAGAAGACGGCGCCGCTCGAGGAGTACTACCGCCGCCGCGGCATCCTGCTCAATATCGACGCCACGTCCGAACCAGAGACGGTTTTCGGCCAGGTCGTCAGCGCGATCGAGCGATTGCGCCAATAGTCGCCGGTGAGAGCCTGTGGGCACATTGCGGACGCTCATCTGAATGATAGATGTCAAGACCCCCGCCGAGATCGGCAAAATGCGCGAGACCGGGCGGATGGTGCATCGCATTATCCACGAAACGGCGCGGGCGATCGAGCCGGGTATAACAACCGGGCAACTGGAAGACATCGCGGTAACACTGCTCTCGGAGTACGGTGCGTCGTCGCCGTGCCTCGGCTATGCGCCGGCGAATCACCCGCCCTTTCCGGCGTGGACCTGCATCTCCGTGAACGAGGAGATCGTACACGCAGTGCCTGGCCGCCGGGTAATCAAAGAGGGCGATCTTGTAACCGTCGACATCTGCGCCGAGCTGCACGGCTGGATCGCGGACAGCGCCTGGACCTTTCCCGTCGGCAAGGTTTCGTCGCAGGCAGAGCGGCTGCTGCGCGTCACTCAGGAGGCGCTGCACCGCGGCATCCTGCAGTCACGTCCGGGCGCGCGCACGGGAGACATCGGCTTCGCCGTCCAGCGATACGCCGAATCGCACGGGTTTTCGGTCGTAAAGGAGCTGCAAGGCCACGGAGTGGGACGCTCGATGCACGAGGGAGAGCTGAGCATCCCGAACCACGGATCGCGAGGCAAGGGCACGAAGCTGGCGGTAGGAATGACCTTTGCCATCGAGCCGATGATCAACGCGGGCCGGCCCGATATTAAGACCCGTCCCGACGGCTGGACGATCGTCACCGCCGACAACAGTATCTCCGCGCATTTCGAGCACACGATCGCGATCTGCCCAGGAGGCGCCGAGATACTGACCTGCCCGTGATTTTGGATTTGCGATTTTGGATTGAGCTCGCGAGCGGCGCTTGGTCACTAACACGGCCCACGCGCCTTGCGCAAATCCAAGGTCCAAAATCGGAAATCCAAAATCGAAAATGACTGGAGATTGAATGCCACCACCTAGAAGACCAGGGGGACCGCCGCGGCCAGGCGGACCGCAACGGCGAGGAGGCGGAGGACGCCCCGGCGGCAACCGCCCCAGCGCTGCGCCGCGCGCCGCGCCCAAGCCAAGCGAACAGGAATCGAGCGGCAAAGAGGCCGGGATCGAGGTCGAAGGCGTCATAACGGAGGCCCTGCCGAACGCGTTTTTCCGCGTGGAAATACCGGTCGGCGAGACCAAAAAGAACGTCCTTGCCAGCGTTTCGGGTAAAATGCGTCAGAACTACATTCGTATCCTGCCAGGAGACAGGGTTCTGGTCGAGCTCTCTCCGTATGACCTGGAACGAGGACGCATACGCTACCGTTATAAATCATAACGGCTTCTAAGCATAACGAACCATAAAGCCCGGAAATAGCGCCTGCCCTGAACAGGCGGCGCCAATCCTCGGGAAGCGATGGAAGGAGGATCCTTCCGCCGCTCCCCGTGTTTTCGTGTCTCCCGCGCCGCATTGCTCATCGAGCGCGGCATCCTGGGCGACAAAAGTGAGGGACATAAAATGAAAGTCCGCGCGTCCGTCAAGAAGATCTGCGAGAAGTGCAAAGTCATTAAGCGCGAGGGAGTGGTACGCGTCATATGCGTCAATCCCAAGCACAAACAGCGGCAGGGCTGAGCTATTCTGGATTTTGGTGGCTCGCAAGTCGCGCGGGACCCGTTCATGGCGACGTCCTGGCAGCCGGGCCGATACAGAATCCAGAATCGTCGATCCAGAATCTGAAGGGGGGTTCGTTTGGCACGTGTAGCTGGCGTGGATCTTCCGCGCGACAAACGAGTTGAATACGCGCTTACCTATATCTTCGGCATCGGACTTTCGAGCGCGCGAAAGATTGTGGCGATCGCCGGCATCAATCCGGACACGCGTGTTCGCGAGATGACCGATAACGAGACGGCCCGCGTGCGCGAGGTGCTGGAGCGGGAGTACACCGTCGAGGGCGACCTGCGCCGCGAGGTCGGGCTGAGCATCCGGCGGCTGCAGGAGATCGGCTGTTACCGCGGACTGCGCCATCGGCGCGGCCTGCCCGTGCGCGGCCAGCGGACGAAGACAAACGCGCGCATCCGCAAGGGTCCAAAGCGGACGGTAGCGGGCAAGAAGAAGGCGAAGAAGTAGGAGCAACCGCATGGCAAACAAGCAGACCACGAAGAGCTCTGCCGGCAAACCGAAGTCGAAAGAGAAGAAGAACGTGGTCACGGGCATTGTGCACGTACAGTCCACATTCAACAACACCATCGTTACGATATCGGACACCCAGGGAGCGGTTCTCTCCTGGGCCAGCTCGGGCAGCGTCGGCATGTTCAAGGGCACCCGCAAGGGCACGCCGTTCGCGGCGCAGATCGCCTCGGAGCAGGCCGCCCGCCGCGCCATGGAGCACGGCCTGCGGCGCGTCGAGGTGTTCGTAAAAGGCCCGGGCGCAGGACGCGAGACGGCGATCCGGGCGCTGCAGGGGGTTGGGCTGGAGGTCACCCTGATCAAGGACGTGACGCCCATTCCACACAATGGCTGCCGGGCTCCGAAGCGCCGGCGCGTCTAGGCCCGCTTGGCGGGCGCGGAGGCCTGCCCTACCGTTTGCGGGTACGGAGGCCCGCCCTACCGCTGGCGCTACTTCGGCGGCCTGCAGCGAATGCGCCCGCTCGGCGGGTACGGAGGCCGGCGCTGCCGACAGCGAGCACAGTGAGCCCGCGCTACCGGGGATAATCGGCAGAGCGTGCGGGCATGAGGTTTGAACACGGCATCGGTGGAGGAAGCGCGGCGGTTGCCGCGTGTAAACACCCAGGCTGGACGGCAACACGATCTGCCGACCGTGCCTGTTACTTCGTGGCAACATTGGACTGACCACAAGGAGCATCGGTTTAGAATGGCTGACAATCACGATCCGCGCTGCCGGCAGTGCCGCCGCGAGGGAGTCAAGCTCTACCTCAAAGGCGAGAAGTGCTATAAGCGGTGCACGCTGGAAAAGACGAGCAGAGACGGCAAGACCAAGTGGCGGGACAAGCCGCCGGGCATGCATGCCGCCCCCACGTTCCAAAAGAAGATGACGGAATACGGCGTTCAGCTCCGCGAAAAGCAGAAGCTTCGCCGCATCTACCGCGTTCTCGAGACTCCGTTCCGGAACTATCTCCACGAGGCGCAGAACCGGCCCGGTGTCGCCGGCGAAAACCTGCTGCAACTCCTCGAGACGCGCCTCGATAACGTCGTCTACCGATTCGGACTTGCCGCATCGCGGGCGATGGCGCGCCAATTGGTGACTCATCGCCACTTCACCGTGAACGGCCACCGCGTCAATATCCCTTCCTACCTCGTAAAGCCCGGCGATGTCATCGGCGTACACGAGACGATGACGAAGAGCGGCGCCATCAAAGAGGCGCGCGAAAAGGCGCATACGCGCGGTCTTCCGATCTGGCTGGACTTCAACGTCAACACGCTCGAAGGCCGGATCGTGGCGCTGCCGAGCCGCGATATGATCGATACTCAGGTCCGCGAACAGCTTATTATCGAATTCTATTCGCGCTAGAGTGGCCGCGCTTTGCGGTGCGCCCATACGGGCCGCAGAGGCCCGCGCGGGCCTAGGAGAGTGTGAACATGGAACTGAATATCCAGACGCTCGAAAGCAATCAGAGCTACGGCAAATTCGTCATCGAGCCGCTGGAGCGTGGATATGGCGTAACGCTTGGTAATTCACTGCGGCGCGTGCTGCTTTCGTCCATTCCGGGCGCGGCGATCACCTCCGTTAAGATAGACAAGGTGCTCCACGAGTTCTCGACGATTCCGGGAGTCAAGGAAGACACGACCGAGCTGCTGCTCAACCTGAAGGACCTGCACGTCAAGATATACCGGAACGGGAGCGAGCCCAAGCCGGAGCCGAAGACCATCCGCGTGAACGTCAAGGGCGAAGGCCGAGTGACCGGCGCCGACGTGGACTGCCCGGACGACGTGGAGATCGTGAACCCGGAGGCGTACATCGCGACCATCTCGGACGAAGACGCGAGCCTTTCTATGGAGATGACGGTCGAGGTGAACAAGGGCTACGTCCTCCCCGACCGCCAGGAGCGCCGGGCGCAGATGACGATCGGCACGATCCCGATGGGCGCGGCATTCACGCCCGTGCGCAAGGTGAACTACACGGTCGAGGCGACGCGCGTGCAGTCCAACACGAATTTCGAGCGGCTCGTGCTCGAAGTCTGGACCAACGGGACGATCCTGCCCGCGACCGCGATCAGCGAGGCGGCGAAGATCCTCAAGGGGTACTTCGACCTGTTTTCCAGCTTTGAGCGCGAGCTGGTGCCCGCGCTCGCCAAGGGCGAGCCGGACCAGGAGCCGCAGGGCGATCCTGCGCCTTTCATCCGCATCGAGGAGCTGGACTTCTCCGTGCGAACCTACAACTGCCTGAAGAAGGCGAACATACTCACGATACCGGACCTCGTCCAGTACACGGAGAGCGACCTGATGCAGATCCGCAACTTCGGGCGCAAGTCGCTGACGGAGGTGCGCGAGAAGCTCGCGGCCCTGAACCAGTCGCTCAAGGGCGGAAGCACCGTGAACCTGGACGAAGAGGACGCCGAGGCGGAGACGGAAACAGAGGGAGATTAGGGAGGGGCCAGGGGCCGGGGGTCTGGGGTCAGAACCGGACCGCGGCCCCCGACCCCCCCTGTCCAGGAGGATACTACTATGCGTCACCGCATGGCGGAACGAAAATTTGGACTGCCGAGCGATCAGCGCAAGGCGCTTCTGAAGAGCCTGACGCGCAGCATGCTGATGTACGATCGAATCGTTACGACGGAGATTCGTGCCAAAGAGGTGCGGCCGATCGTCGAGAAGCTCGTGACCACGGCGCGCAAGGGCGGCGAGGGCGCTTCCGTCGAGATGCGGCTCCACACGCGCCGCATGGTGCGGCGGTACGTCGACAGCAACATCGACGAGTTCGTCCGGATCCAGGGCGACGGCAAGAGCAAGAAGATCGCGCGCAACCCCTACTACGCGGTGCCGCGCCTCTTCGAGGTGATTGCGCCCCGCTACGCGGATCGGCCGGGCGGCTACACGCGGATCGTGAAGATCGGGTTCCGGCGGGGCGACGGCGCGCCAATGGTCCTGCTGGAGTTCGTCGACGCCGACGTGACGGAGGAGACGGCGGCCGAGCCGCCTCCCGCCGAAGGGCGGCGCGGACTGTTCGGCCTGGGACGCGCGCGGAAGTAGACCAACCCGCGCTCTGGCCGCCTCTGCCGAGCAGAGGGGCGGCTGGCGCTCCCCTCTCCTGCCGAGCGGAGCGAGGGAATCCGAGGCGTCGGGCGTGAGGGGCCGAAATGACGCGCTGCTTTAAGGCGACGCTGGAGTACGACGGCACGGAGTTCCGCGGATTCCAGTGGCAGCACGGCGAACGGACGGTTCAGAGTGAGCTGGAGAAGGCGATCGCGCAGCGGACCGGGCAGACGGTGCGCGTGACGGGCGCCGGACGGACGGATGCCGGGGTGCATGCGCTCGGACAGGTGGCGAGCTTCGCCGCGGAGACGCGCATACCGATCGAGCGGATGGCGCCGGCACTGAACAGCGCTCTGCCCGCGGATATATCAATACGCTCCGTCGAAGAGGCGGCGCCGGACTTCAGCGCGCGGTTCAAGGCATCGTCCAGGGTCTACGCCTATCTGCTGGTGCATGGCAGGCAGCCCTCCGCGCTGTGGCGACGGTTCGCCGGGTATACGTCGAAGCGGCTGGATGCGGAAGCGATGCAGGCCGCGGCCGACCTGCTAATCGGCGAGCAGGACTTCGCGGCGTTCACGAACGTGCTGCAGCCCGACGAGCCGACGTATCGCGACGTGATGCGGTGCCGGGTCACGGGGTGGCGCGGCATGATTCTAGTAAGGATCGAGGCGAACGCGTTCCTGCGCGGAATGGTGCGGAACATCGTCGGAACGCTCGTGGAGGTCGGCGCCGGAAGCTATCCTCCGGAGCGCGTGAAGGCGATCCAGGCGACGCGGAACCGCCAGATGGCAGGACCTTCGGCCGCACCGCAGGGGCTGTGCCTGATCAAAGTTCGTTACGGCGAGCGCAAGACGTATGCTCGCAGGGAGATAACCGAGGGAACACTATGAAGACGACCATCTCGGCGCGTCCGGAAGATATGGAAGCGAGTCGCGTCTGGTACGTTATGGACGCCGCGAACAAGCCGCTCGGCCGCCTCGCAGTGGACGCGGCGATGATCCTGCGCGGCAAGCATAAGACCATTTTTACGCCGCACGTGGATACAGGAGATCACGTCATTATCATCAATGCCGACAAGGTGGTAATGACGGGCGGCACCAAGGGCAAGGAGCGCGTATACCGGCACAGCGGCTGGCCGGGCGCGCTCAAGAGCGTCCAGCGCGAAGACGAGCTTGCAAAGCGGCCGGACGAGGCGATCCGGCGCGTCGTGCGGGGCATGATCCCGCACAATAAGCTTGGCGACGCCATCATCAAGAAGCTGAAAGTCTATCGTGGCGGCGACCACCCGCATGCAGCGCAGCAGCCGGTCGTATTCACCGGCGGCGTTCAGATCAGAGGAGAGAAGGCAGATTGAGCGACCTCGCACGCAATCGCTACTACGGCACCGGCAAGCGGAAGAACGCCGTCGCCCGTGTCTGGATCGCACCTGGCACCGGCACGGTCCTGATCAATCAGCGGCCCGGCGAAAAGTACCTTGGCCGCGCCGTCCTGAACAAGATGGTCCAGCAGCCGTTCGACATCACGGACACCGTCGGCCGCTTCGACGTCATCGCCCTCTGTAAGGGCGGCGGCCTTACGGGACAGGCCGGCGCCATCCGCCACGGCATCTCCAAGGCGCTGCTCGAGGTCGATCCGGACCTGCGCCCTCGCCTTCGCCGCACCGGTCTGCTGACGCGCGATCCGCGGGTGAAGGAGCGCAAGAAGTACGGCCGCAAGAAGGCTCGCCGCGGCTTCCAGTTCAGCAAGCGGTAAGCGTTACGGCGGGCATGACCCGCCCTTGCGCAGATCAGATTCGTCTACCGAAGATTGGGTCCGCCCGTGGTCACGCGCTACGGGCGGGCATTATATCTTTGGGCTTGCGATGCACGTCAACAGAGCGCGCCGGTATCGCCACAATCTTCCTGTTCGCCCTGGTTGTTTTGCGGTGCATTGAAACTCCCGCTCCCTTGTCCCGAAATGGGTGGTAGGAGCGGCTACACTCGATGATCAAGGGTTAGCTGATGCGCCACCACGACCGGACGGCAGGCGTCCTCGTTGCGCGGCTTGCCGGCGCCGCTCCAGCAGGAGTCGTGCTCCAGTCCAGTTTTCGGGTAACCTCTACGTACGCAGAAACTTCGGGCCTGCAGGTTCGTCTAGTTTTCGCCGATAATCTTGAAGGCTGCCATTCCGGCGGTGTTCGCGCTCCCCGACGAGCCGTTCCCTATCCAACCGAAATCCCGATCTTCCTGCCGTTTGGTAATTCGCAAGTAAACGAGGAGGACTCCCGCTTGCCAACTTCGCCTGCTGCCGTCCCGCACGCGCCCGCTTCGACGGTGCGCCCGGTCCGCCCTATCGTCGCCCGCACCGCGTCCGTATGTATCGTCGCCGCCGTTTGCGCCCTGGCGCTTGCCGCCGCGCCCGTACGCGCGGATGGCACGCTCACGCTGGAGCTGCCGCCCTCCGCGGCCGCCGTGGCGCAGCGCGAAGCGGAACATGCGCGCACAGTCGCGAACCGCATTCCAGAGGCGCCCGCCCCAGCGCCGCGCGCGCCGAAGATGCGCTCCGTGGCCGCCCGCGGCGGCAGCCGTACCTTCTACTCATCTCGCGGCCAGACCGGCGACGGCGAGCGCGTTGTGGGCCGGCTGGGCCAGGTCGGCCGCGCCACGACCATCTACCGCACGCAATCGACGACTTCCGCCCATCTCAGCTCCGTCGCGGCCGGCACCTACCTGGCCATCCAGGCGGACGGCGGCAACTGGTACGGCATTCTCATGGCCGACGGCAGCCTGGGCTGGATTCGACGCCAGGCCGTGCAGGTGATGGACTACCAGGTGATATCCAACGGCGCGCCCGCGCAGCCGGCGCCGAGCGGCGATTATGGCGGCTGGTCGGACGGACTTCCTTCCAGCAAGGCGGCCTATTTTCGCGGCGATCCCAATCAACTGTTCCGCGAGGCCTATAAGTACCTTGGCGTCCCCTATCATTGGGGCGGAAACACGGCCGCCGGCATCGACTGCTCCGCGTTCGTGAAGAACGTTTTCGGCGCGTGCGGCTACTCGCTGCCGCGCCACAGCTCGGACCAGACGGCCTATGGTCTCGCCGTGCCGAAGGACCAGCTCCAGCCCGGCGACCGGCTCTACTTCGGCAACGCCTCCACGCGTAACATCACGCACACCGGGCTCTACCTGGGCAACGGCTACTTCATCCACGCCTCTTCGAACTCGCACGGAGTCGCCGTAAGCCATCTTGGCGAGGCGCTCTACATGCGGATGTACATCTGCGCACGCCGCTGACAAACGCCTACCTCTCCCCGTCGTGCCCGTCGATAGCGGTCGTTCTGCAGACGTCCCGGTAGTCGCAGCCGCGGCAGTGCGAGCCTGGCGTTGCCTCGACACGGCCGCTCGCGATGGACTGCGCAGCCTTGAGGACCGTGACTTCGGCGGTCGCGACAAGGTCGGCATACTGCTCTCTGCTCAGCGGCTTGACGTTTCCGGGATCGTCAAAGGGCAGCGCAGGCGCGAACGTTCGCACGTTCACGTGCTCCGTACGGTGAAATCGGCGGCGCCCGGCCTCCTGCATCGAGTCGTAGCATACGGCGCCGGCCGGCATGCCGAACAGCCGCTCCAAGGCAATCATTCCTATCGTAGCATGCAGGCTCTCGCCGCGCTGGATCGCGGCGAACTCCGGCGGCCTGGCTGTCTCATACTCCACCACGATCGCCGCGGCTCCATCCGCCGTCCAGTCGACGCGGTCGATGGTCCCCGCAATCGAAACGCTGCCCTGCTCCCCCGGCCCCTCGATTACAAGTGGGTCGGCGCACGAGCCGGGGTCGGGCGTTATTGCCCCGCGACTCTTGCCGAACGTCAGATGAAAATGCGCCGGCGAGGCTCCGAACTGCTCGGCGCAGCGCACCTCGCGCACCGAGAAGCCCATCAGGTCGTCCTCGAGCCGCCGGAGCAGCATCCGCACCCGGTGCGGGCCGCCGGCAAGGCGTGCTCCCTCCAGGCTGGCCTGGAGCAGGCCGTTCAGCTCTGCGAAGACCTCCGCCGGATCGGCTGTGCGCAGGGACGCGCTGCCTGATCTGCGCTTTCCTCGGAAGTAGCGCCGCAGCACGTGGTGCAGAAGCGCCGACTGGCGGCCCGGATCCAGCCCATCCTTTTCGGCGCTAAGCCTCCACACGAACTGGAGGAGATAGCGGAACGGGCAACGCCCGTACGTCTCCAGCTCGGCTACCGAAAACACCGGGCGCGCGTCCGCGAAGCGCGCCAGCAGGTCGGTAGCGCGGAGCGCCGGCAGTCTCGGCAGGCCGCGCGATACAAGGACGGAGCGCGCTCGCCCCGCGGCGCCCTCCGTATCGAGCAGGCGGCGCAGCAGCCGCGCGGCCGAGAGTGCGCGAGCCCGGCGATCGGCGCCCTGTCCGGGCGGCTCCAGCAGGTCCGCGCACGCTGAGAGCAGCCGGTCGCCCTCATTTACCGCCTCGTCCGGCCGTGGAGCGACGTCCGCCAGAGTCCGGACGATCGCCCGGATCGGAGCGGCGCCGCGGTCGTCCGAGTCGTCCACGCCTGGCTCCGTATCGCTCGCTCGCGCCCCGAATAGCGCGCGCACCTCATCCAGATAAAAGGACGGAAGCGTATCGCTCTCGCGCGCGGAGCGCGGAAACGACAGCAGGAGAACTTCCGACGGCGCCGTTGCCGCAAGGTAGAACAGGAACCGCTCGTCCTCCGCTCGAAGGCGCTGCTCCTCCAGCGCGAGCGAAGTCCAGTCGCGCAGCAGGCGCCGCTCGTCGTCTCGCAGAAACGGATCTTCCGTAATGCGGCGAGGAAATACGCGCTCCGTCAGGCCCATGATCGCAGCGAACCGCATCGGGCGCTCGCGCGACGCGAAAGGCTCCAGCACGCGCACGGCGTCGTCCGCCGCCTCCGGCCGCGCGATCGCATTCGTCCAGGCTTCGACGAGTCCATCGCGGAATTCGCGCAGTCCGATCGGGCCATCCGCGCGGATTCGCGCCAATCGCACGATGCCATCCAGCGCTTCCAACGCCTCCCGCAGCGCGGCGAGATCGCCGTCCCGGCGGTTGCGGGCGCCGGCGTCGATACGGGCCTCCATGCCGAACGCTGTCACGATCTCCCGCACCGCAGCCGCAAACTGCGCCGCCTCCATCCTCTCGTCGCGGAGGGCCGTATCGAAGCGCGCCATTGCGGCCAGGATGGCCGGCAAATCGGCGGCCGGCGCCGGCCGCGTCGCGGGCGACGCCGCATCCACGAGCGACAGCCACGCGTCGCGACCGTCGCGGACTCCCATCGCGAGCGCGCGCTTGCGAAGGCCATCCACCTCCAGAGGATCGGCCCACGTATACGAGGACTTCAGAAAGGCGAGGACATCATCGTGGCGCCATCCGAACAGCACGACGTCGATGAGGCGTAGGACCGTCCGAATCAGCGCGTTTTGAGCGCAGGTCTCCTGCTCGGCCGCAGCGACCGGAATGCCGCAGCGCTCGAATACAGCGGCAAGAATGGGCGCGTAGTCCGCCGTGGACCGCAGGATGATGGCGAAGTCGGACCATGGCGCCTTCGATGCGGCGCGCAGCCGGACGAACTCGCGCGCCACAAGCTCGGTCTCAACGTACGGATTGGGCGCGTCGATGATGCTCAGTGCGCCATCCGCAGCCAGTGGAGTCGCGTTGTCTATGGCGTCGGGCGCGGGGAATAGTCGCAGGTTTAGCCTATTGAGCGATAGCGGGACTGCACGCTCGGATGCGGCGCCGGCTGGAAGGCGAACCTCGCGGACGACGAACTCCGCCTGGAACTGCGCGCGTGTGCGGCCGGGAGCGGCGAAAAGCAGCCGGCGATCGGCATCCCAGGGCAGCGTTACGGTCAAAGTCGGCTCCCGGCCGCCGAAATCGCCGCCCCGCGCGGCAAGCGCCTGGAGAAGCCTGCGCTGCGCCAGCGTAAACCGGTAAAACCCGTGGACGACGATCCGCTCCGCATGGAACGGGATCGGCGCGCCCTCGGTGGACATCCAATTGACGGCGCGCCAGACGCCATCCTCATCGTCGCACAGGCCGTTTTCGCGCAACATGCGCTCATAGGAGGCATACAGCCGCTCGACATCGCCCAGCTTTCGCCCAAGCTGCGGCATCCCTGCATCCGCAGCGCGGCGCGCGGCATCCGCGAAGTGCTCCGGCGCTCCGCCCGCGAGCTTCCACTCGCGCAGCCGTTCCTGAAGCGACGAGACGAAGCCCGGCGCGGTGAGCATTGCCCCGAAGTAGTCGTCGCGCCGGATGGTCGCGGGTACGAGCGATGCGAGCAGGATGCGCTGAAACGAGCGGGAGACCGGCAGCGGCCGGTCCTGCCCGTCGCCTCGGAGCGCTTCGGCCACGAACGCCGACCAGGGCAGGATGCGGAGTCTGGCCTCTACCGCGGGGGCGCCTCCGGCCTCCTCGACACGAAGCGCCATCCAGTCCGCCTGGAGCGGCGTGGTCACGATCATGACCGCCGACTCGCGCTCGCAGAACCGAGCGACCGCATACTCCGTTTTGCCGGAGCCGGTCGGTCCGAGCGCCAGCTCGATAGGAGGACGGTTATCCGCGGCTATTTGCGCCAAATCCGGCCCTTTCGTGCGTATAGAGGGTAGAACGGTATTCGGGCCGGACTGCTTGACAGGCGGCCAAAGCCCGACTATAATGCCTTCGGGATAACGCTGCACTCCCGGTGAATTGTCCGTCCGCCCCGCGTCCGGGCCGTCCCGCCCCGTGTCGTTCCCGGAGATCCTCTGCCGGCCAGATGCCGAGGAGCAGTCGATGCTATGTAAATGGTGTGGCATGGAGAGCGCCACTACCGATAAGTGCAGTTGGTGTTATCGTCCGTTCGGGGCGCAGAACCGGTCCACCGACGGCGCCGCGCCGGCCCAGCGGCAGGGCGCGGTGCAACAACCGACCGCCCCGGCCCATTACGATCCGAACGCGCGGTCCGCTGGCGACGGCCTAGATGCCGACGAG